>JBOHVR010000772.1:0-5984 GCA_050735755.1 Binatia bacterium | reverse complement strand
AAATCGACGCCGTTAATCATTTTGATCTGGTCAAGAACGGTGATGGTCAGATTAATAACTTCCCCTTCGTCCTCTCCTCCCAACACGAGTTCAAAACCAGGATTCAAAATGAAGAAGGGATTGCTTCCTTCGGTCGAAAAACCACCGCACTGATCCAGCATAAAGGAATCTGTAAATGCTTTTTGTTTTTTCTTACCAGCCTGTGCAGGCTCGTAACCCGTGGCAATTATAGCCAGTACCCCAATCACGACTCCGAGTATTTGGATTCGCCTCATTGTCTTACCTCCTCGAGAACTTAAGATTAGCCCGACGTTTCGCGAAGCGCCGCTTTCATGAGCGTGCCTTTTCAAGGGACGGAGAGTAGCCGGTAAAACAAGCCTAAACTTGCAACTCGGCTGAATTCACTGGTTCTCATGCGTAGTTGTCACGATAAGCGCTGTGCCGTCGCACAATCCGAACATTAGCGCGAGGGTGCACAATGTTGTGCCGCCCTTTCTCTCCTTTGCCGCAACTCTAGCACCGGAGGTTAACCCGAAGGTGATGTGAAAATTACCCTTTTGTAATATTTGACAGGACCGCAACATTACCGAACAGTAATCTTCCCGTCATTCTCCCATTAGCCTCTCCTGTTAACGTTCCTCTGAAAGGGAGACGCAACGAGGAGATCGGTCCGGTCGGGGCAGGGGATGGGTTACGCCTGAACGACAAGCCGCCAATAGCCGCAAGTTTGCTCGAGTCGAGTAATTTGGATACGATGCAACCTCTGAGAGAACCTGCTCCCTCGGCTATGCGCTTGCTTTTAGTTGAAGACGACGAGCGAACCGCTGCGTTTATTTTAAAGGGACTTAAAGAAAGCGGCTACGCGGTAGACCATGTGATAGATGGAGAACAGGGTCTTCACATGGCTTTAAGTGAGCCCTATGACACGGCCATTATCGATATTATGCTGCCGAAACTTGATGGCTTGACTCTCATCAGTGAGCTACGCCGGCAAAAAAGTAAGCTTCCTGTCATTATTCTGAGCGCCAGAGGATCTACCGACGAGCGAGTCAAAGGGCTGCAAACCGGAAGCGACGACTACATGACCAAGCCGTTCGCCTTCTCCGAGCTATTGGCGCGAGTGCAGGCCTTATTGCGCAGAGCGAGTGGGATTTCCGAGCCCACTAACCTGACGGTCGGGGATCTCTCGATAAACCTTCTTACCCGTGAGGTGGTGCGGGGAGGCAACAGAATCGACCTGCAACCTCGTGAGTTTGCGCTGCTCGAATATCTCATGCGCAACGCGGGGAGAGTCGTTTCCAAAACCATGATTATGGAACATGTTTGGGACTATAATTTCGATCCCCATACCAACGTGGTGGAAGCTTGCGTATGTAGATTGCGGGATCGAATTGACAAAGGCGTTGGTAGTGCCAAGCTCATCCATACGATCCGCGGTGTCGGATATGTTCTTAAAGAAGCTCCTTAGTGTCCGCCACACACTGCTCTTTCGTCTCACCGTCTGGTACGCGGGGATATTCACTGTCTCCTCTCTTCTGGCTTTTTCTTTCTTTTACATTGGAATCGCGTCGATTATTCGCGCGCGCACGGACGCGGACCTCTTAGAGGACATCGAAGAACTGTCCGCTCTTCTGGCCCGAAGGGGGATCGACGCCGTCAAGCGCACCATGATTGTCGAATCGAAGGAGGACGGGGAAAGCAAAATCTTTTATCGCCTTTTGGGTACCGACGGAAAAGAGATCGCCTCGTCCAACCTGACGCCTTGGGGCAGAGTGAACATCAACGGTCCCGCTTTGGAGCGGATCAGGAAAGGCGAGCCGCATGTGCTCGAAACCCTGTCGTTTGGCGAGCGAGAGCATAGCGTCCGCATCGTGTACGGTCTGCTAGCGCCGGATACCGTGTTGCAGATCGGTTGGTCTTTGGAGGACGATGACGAATTTCTAGCGCAGTTCCAGCAAATCTTCGGCACCACGGTGGCGGTGGTGATGGTTTTGGCGGCCTTGATCGGATGGTTCATGGCCAAGCGGGCGTTGTCGGGCGTTGAAAAAGTCACGCGCACAGCCGAGGTGATATCAGCGGGGGACTTAAAGCAGCGCGTTCCGGTTAAAGGTCGCGGAAGCGAGATCGACAGATTGGCAACAACTTTCAACAGCATGCTCGACCGCATTCAGGCGCTGGTTATCGAAATGAAAGAGATGACCGAGAACATTGCCCACGATTTGCGCAGTCCGATCACGCGCATCCGTGGGACCGCCGAAATGACATTAACGACCGGCAAGACCATCGATGAATATGAAGCCGCGGCTGCCAACACAGTAGAGGACTGCGACCGGCTATTAGAAATGATCAATACGATGCTCTACATCTCTGAAGCTGAAGCTGCGGCCGGGAAGATCATGTCAGACGAAGTGGATTTGGCCCGGGTAGCCCGTGATGCCTGCGAGTTGTTCCAACCTGTCGCCGAGGACAAAGGCGTAAAGCTTGTCCCCAACATCGCTAACGATGCCAAAGTCCGAGGCGAGATTCAGGCGCTGCAGCGTATGGTGGCCAACCTCATTGACAACGCGTTAAACTATACCGAGTCCGCGGGGCACGTGACGGTCTCGGTTAACAGAAATGAGAACTTGGTTATTCTCACTGTTGAGGACACTGGCATCGGAATTCCGGAGGAAGAAATTCCCCGCATCTTCAAGCGCTTCTATAGGTGTGACCGGAGCCGGTCGCGACCGGGGGTTGGCCTAGGGTTAAGCTTGGTCAAGTCGATTGTCCAGTCTCATCGGGGTGAGATCATCGTCACGAGCACTCCCGACGTAGCGACAACATTCACTATTACCTTGCCGCGCGCAACGGTGGGTTCTTAGCTTTCCCTTTTTCACGCAACATTACCAAACGGTAACTTCGGCATCATCTTCTCATTAACAAGCTGTGCTATTGGCGTTTGCATAACACATTCAAAGGAGGTCGATTATGCAAAACTTTCAATCCCGCGCTGGGCGGGGAAATAGCATAGGGTTGTTGGATTTTTTTCTGACGGCGGTAGTCGTCTTCAGCTTCACAGCTGCCGCCCCGGGACGCGCGGCTGACCGCTTCGAGGTAGCAACGATTTTCCTGGAGCTCAACGACACAGACGGAGACTTGGGCATTCAGGCACTCGTTGACGGAGAAGCCTGGAGGAGTCTCATGATTGAGGACCCGAACGGCCGCGAAATTCTCGCGGTCTCGGCCAAAGGGCGTCTAGCGCGGCAGGGACTTACGGAGGTTTTCTTCGAGAGCGACGAGCCATCGTTCGACGAACTCTCACCCGAGGAGTTCCTACAGCGTTTTCCGGAGGGGAGATACGAATTCGAGGGAGTGATGCTTGACGGAAGTGAACTGGAGAGTACGGCGAGGCTCACGCACGTTCTTCCGGCTCCGCCGGCCAATATCTTAATTTCCGGACAAATGGCAGCGCCCAATTGTGACGCGGAGGTTCTCCCCGTAGTGAGCGGCGACGTCATCATCACCTGGGATCAAGTGACGACTTCCCACCCCACCATCGGCCGGTCAGCACCCATCAAGATTGACGGCTATCAGGTTGTTGTGGAGCGCGAGGAGCCGACCCTCCTGGTATTTAGCGTCGACCTTCCGGCTTCAGTCACGCAGATGACGGTGCCGCCGGAATTCATCACTTTGGGCACGGAGTTCAAGTTCGAGGTGTTGGTGCGAGAGGCAGGTGGCAACCAGACGGTGGTTGAGAGCTGCTTCAAAACAGAATAGCACGCGGCTATGAGATGTGGCATTCTTCCTTAAAGTGACCGGCCTAGACTATTCACAGCTAGAACGGTCAAAGGAGCGAGCCTATCTGCACGCGGGCAATAGGCAGGCCCGCCCCGCCGAGGCTCGCTCCTTCACCTATAGTTCGGGCGGAATGTCCGCCTTCCCGGAAGACGCTTTCTGCTCCTAGTTCCGGAATCTCTTAGAAGTATTCTGTTCGTCTAGCCCTGCTTTGTCCGAGCATCTTAGATCCGTGGCCCAGTAGTTCTGTTTGTCAACGAGAATGAAGAGAGGTTAAGTAGCCTGGCGTGTTTGGAAGGAAGCCCACTCCGGTGCGGTCAATTGTGGTCATGGTTTTCCTGTGTCTTGAATGCTTTGCGCGTGGCGTGGGCGCGCAACTGGTCGAAAACGCCCAGTACGATGTTACAGGCTTATGGTCGGGCGCGGTTTTGGAGGGGACGGCAATTGAACCGGCGGAAGCCGATGTCCAACCAGGAGAGGTCGAAATCGAGGGCAGGATCACCGCGCTCGATGTGCAGAAGAAACTCCTGCAGATCGGCCCCGTGACCATCCATTGGACTGACGTTACCCGTTTTGTACGCATGAAGCCGGCGACGTTGAAAGTTGGAGCGTCCATCGAGGTCGAAGCGCGGATGGTTGCGCCGCGACGAGTCGGCGCGACTGCTATTGAGCGCGCTCCTGAGGCCGGAGAGCCGAAATACCTTCGGGTGATGGCCGCTGTCACCAACGTGAAAGAAAACCCAGATGGTTCGGTCCAGCTTGAAGTGATCGGCGTGCCTGCACTGCTGCCGAGGGACATCTATCGCGGGCTCCGGAGTTCACGCGCTGAATTTGATGACGCGGAGGACGAAGAGACGACGGGAACATCGCTGAAGGTTTTCGGCGAATATGAAGTGAAACTGGATTACCAAAACAACTTTGCGCTCGACAAGAGGGCGCAGAGTGACGTTTTGCATCTGGATCAGGAGTTTCAGCTCCGGTTGTTTTATCCGCACAACGACTGGGTGTCTTTTCTGGTTGAAGGCAAGCTTTTCGCCGAGCATGAGGTTTACCGGCAGCGCGGCGGTAGAAAATCGGAATTCGCGCTGGAGCGCGGTGAAAGCTGGGTTCGCTTGAACCAGCTCTTCGGGCACGACCTGACGGTTAAAATCGGCCGTCAAAATTTTGAAGAGCCGCGCCAGTGGTGGTGGGATGATGAGTTGGATGCTGTCGGAGTGCGTTACAGAGCGTCCTCATGGCTATTGGAGTTAGGCGTGGCTCGAGAAGTTTTGCCTGAATCAACTGCGGAGAATTTTGTCGACCCTGAAAAGGAAGGCGTCTTACGCGTGCTCGCGAGGGCGGATTGGCGCTATTCAAGGAATCATCGCCTCAACCTGTTTTTTCTCCATCACTATGATAACTCACGGACGCCGGCGCCAGGAGCCTTGGTGAAAGCAGAACGAGAGGATGCGACCGACGCAATACTTTGGTGGGGAGGGCTCCGTGCAATGGGCAGCGCGCCCGCGGCAGGACACGGTGACTTTTCCTACTGGGCGGACGCCGCAATGGTAATGGGGAACGAAAAACTCTTGGAGCTCGAGGGCGAAGGTGGCGGTCGGAAGCGTGTCATCTCGCGCAAGCACCACCGAGTGCGCGGTTGGGCCATCGACGTCGGCGGTCGGTGGGCTTCAAAACTCCCCGCTCGGCCCATGTTCACTGCGGGGTATGCTCTTGGGTCCGGCGACAAAGACCCCGACAGCGGCTCTGATCGAGCCTTTCGACAAACCGGCCTACAGAGCAATGACGAAGAGTTTCGCACATATGGTGAATTACTGAGGCCCGAACTTTCCAACCTCGGGATTGCAGTTTTGGCTGTGCAATTCCCGCTGTTCTCGGAGAGTCACGTCGAGTTTGCTTACCGGCATTTTCGACAGCACTATGCTGTTCCTTTTTTACGGGATGCGCGTATTGAGGCGGATCCGAACGGGATAAGCAAAAATATCGGCCAAGAGTGGATGATATATTTCGGTATCAAAGAATGGGAGAGTGTGGAAATTGAATTGGTGGGTGCTGCGTTCAGGGCCGGCCATGCATACGGAGCGCTTTCAGGAAAGACGGCATACAGCTTTTTTACTCAAGTGACCTACGGTTTTTGATACGCCATCATTGGGAAGGGACACAGCTCTCTGACCCCCCCGGTTTTCGACATGGGCGACTTGGGTCAACGGGAG
>JBOHVR010000771.1:0-5681 GCA_050735755.1 Binatia bacterium | reverse complement strand
ATACCGCGCGGCCTGAACGTCGCGGAAGAGCCGCTCCAAGCCGAAACCGCGATAAAAACCCTCACCGCCGACGATTTCCATCGCCTTGGTGACAACGCGGATGGCGGCGTTAGCCCCACTTCGCGGATTCAACCCTAGGCGAAGAAATTTTGCTCGCGTAAGTGGTTGGATTGTCAAGGACGCGGAAGGCGAAATCGGCCGAATCGGTTTGTAGTGCAGACCTAGCCTCTTTTCATTGGGCGTTCGATGTGGATAATCGGATGCCGAAATGTTCCTACGCTGGTCATCACGCAAGAAAGACGGTAAAGAGCACCGTTACTGGAGCATTGTCGAGAACAAGCGTCTGAACGATAGGCGCGTGGTGCAGCGCCACGTGCTGTATCTAGGGGAGATCAACTCCTCGCAGGAGTTGGCGTGGCGCAAATCGATCGAAGTTTTTCAAGATGGTCAGGTGCGCCCCACCGCCATGGCTTTGTTTCCCGAAGATCGCTGTGAAGCGCTGGTTCGCGATGAGTCGATCGTCAGGGTGCGCTTGTCGCAGTTGCGTCTGTGCCGTCCACGGCAGTGGGGCGCGTGCTGGCTGGTGGTCGAGTTGTGGAAGAAATTGGAGCTGGATCGTTTCTGGGGCGAGCGTCTTCCCACCACTCGCAAAGGCACACGCTGGGATCAGGTGCTGTTGGTGCTGGTTGCGTATCGGTTGATTGCCCCGGGCAGCGAGTGGCGTTTGCACCGCGAGTGGTTTAGCAAGTGCGCGCTCAGCGATCTGTTAGGAGTGGATTTTTCGCTGGCCGACTCCCACAAGCTCTATGCTTGTCATGATCTTTTGCTTCAACACAAACAGGCCATGTTTGATCACTTAGTCAATCGCTGGCGTGATTTGTTTAACGCCTCCTTCGAGGTATTGCTCTATGACTTGACCAGCACCTATTTTGAATCCGATCCGCCTCAAGATGAGAACGACAAGCGGCGCTTTGGCTACAGTCGCGACAAGCGCTCGGACTGTGTGCAGGTGGTCATTGCGCTGATTGTCACGCCGCAGGGCTTTCCGCTGGCCTATGAGGTGTTGGCAGGCAATACGGCCGACAACACTACGCTACGGGCGTTTTTGCAGAAAATCGAGACGCAGTACGGCAAAGCGCAGCGCATCTGGCTGATGGATCGAGGCATCCCGACCGAGGAAGTGCTTGAAGAGATGCGTCAAGCCGACCCACCCGTCAAGTATCTGGTGGGCACCCCTAAAGCGCGCTTAAATCGCTTGGAGAACCAACTTTTAGATAAGCCCTGGCACAACGCGCGGCCCGGCGTACAAGTGAAACTGCTGCCGCAAGAGGGCGAGCTGTATGTGCTGGCACACAGTGCCGAGCGCGTCGCCAAGGAGCGTGCGATGCGACGGCGCCAACTGAAGTGGCTGTGGGCACGGCTCAAGCAACTCAGCGCCATGACGCTTACGCGTGAGCAGCTACTGATGAAGCTGGGAGCGGCAAAACAAAAGGCGCCCAGCGCTTGGCGCCTCGTTGAGATCGAAGTGGACAAACACAAAGGCCTATTTACTTATCGCCTCAACAGGGAAAAACTGCGCAGCGCACGGCGGCGGGAAGGCCGCTATTTGCTGCGCTCCAACCTGACTGAGACCGATCCGGCCAAGTTGTGGAGTTTGTACTTACAACTGGTGGGGGTAGAAGAAGCGTTCAAAAATCTCAAGGGCGATCTAGCGATCCGGCCGATCTTTCATCAACACGAGCAACGCATCGAAGCGCACATCTTCATATCCTTCCTCGCCTATTGCCTGCACGTCACGCTTACGCAGCGGCTGTACACGTTGGCACCCGGACTCACAACACGCAGTGTGCTGGAGAAATTCGCTGCGGTGCAAATGATCGACGTGCACCTGCCTACGACCGACGGACGTGAACTAACCCTGACGCGCTACACGGACCCTGAACCCGAACTCCAATTGCTACTCGAAAAACTCAAACTCGAACTACCCGCGCAATCCCCGCCCAAGATCAGCGCCATCCAAGCCACCTCAGCTACGCCTCTGTAGTGCAGACCTTTGAGAGCCATGCGTCGATTTTTCAACCACTTACGAGCCTTGACCCCCGCGAATCCGCGAAGTCGGGCTAACAATCCAAGCCAGCCCCGGGATGTCAGATCCCATCCACGCAGTCAAACACGGTACCGCAGAAACCTCTAGGCACACGCCGCTCAAAAACACCAGCAAGTTGCGTTTCCATCGACTCGTCTGGCCACGGACCGCCTCTGGGTCCCGGATGCATAAGAGAAATCCTTCTAGCACGGACGGTTCAAGATCTTTCATTTCGCCAATATCCTTTCAGGTACGCCTGTATTCAGAGCAAGCGCGGGGCCACGACCAAAAAAAAGGCCAGCCAAAAAAATAAAAGCAAAATGGAGCGATTGGAAGCGTTAGGAACACGGCTAGCCACAGGAGTGCCATTCCCTGTCACAACACTGACAACTGATGACAGACCAAGTACGGCGATTCTAGCCTCTGGCGTGATACTTCGACGTTTCGAGAATTCTCGAAACGTCGAAATGAGATTACAGCGCGGGATACAAAAGAAAGATAAAGACGATGCCCGCCAAGAGCGCCGTCGATTTATTCGTCCCCAGGGCCGCTGGCTGGTGTCGGCGACCCCGGCCGTCGATCAACCTCAGTACGTATCGAACATGCGTTGGATCTGGTCCGGATCGTTGGTGACGGTCAAAGCCAGCGATAGGAGAAGCCGCGCTTTCCACGGTTGTAGATTGTCCGACGCGACAAACCCGCGGCGCACGAGCGACGGGCTGCGCACGACTCGCCCGGATCCCACGCGGCTGGACTGGCAGATCATGACACCCTTCTGCCGCGCACGCTCAAAAGCCTGATCCTCGGCGGGGGTGGGCCGGCCCGCGCCGGTGCCGGCGCTAACAATTCCTTTGGCACCTGCCGCCGCCGCGGCGTCTATCATCGCCCCATCCGCGCCCACGTAAGACACCACAATATCCACGCGGGGCAACGACTCAAGCCCGCGGACGTCGAACTCTGCTTGCACAGTATGCTTCTTTGCCGTCTGATGATAGTAAACCACCTTGCCGTCAGCATCGGCGTAGCCGAGCGGCCCCAGATCCCGACCTTGGAAAGTTTCGACCCGGTAAGTCGCGGTCTTAGTCACGTCACGGCCGCTGTAGATCGTATCGTTCATCACTAAGAGACACCCGCGTCCTTGGGAGGCCGGCTCGGCGGCGACTTTGACGGCGTTAAATAAATTTAGGTAGCCGTCGGCGCTGATCGCTGAGGACGGGCGCATCGACCCTACGACCACGACGGGCTTCTCAGTCTTGAGCGTGAGCGTGAGAAAATAGGCGCTCTCTTCGATCGTGTTCGTGCCATGGGTAATCACAATGCCGTCGGCCTTCTCGACATCGAGGATCGAATGAATCGTGCGCACCAGGTCGAGCCAGTCTTTGTCAACGAGAGCATGGCTGGGCAGGCGGCGGAAGGGAACCTCCTCGACACGGGCAAGCTCTCCCAACTCCGGGATTTGTGCCAGCAGCTCGCCGCTATTGAGCCGCTTGTTGGCTTCGATATACCAGGCGAGGTCGAGTCTGTCCTTGCCGACCGAGTCAATCGTTCCGCCCGTAATGATCAACGCGACGCGCCGTAATTCGCTCATTCAGTGTTTGTCCTTTCACCCATCAAGACGTCATGCTGAAAGAAACTTCCTAACCCAAATGCCACCGCATGTCTATCTAAGCCTCCTCCGTAATCGTCTTTTCTTGCGGCTCGCATATCCGGTTACCATTCCCGCCGCAATCACCCCGAGGAAAAAAAACAAGCTCGGCAAGACCGCAATCCGCGCTGGCTCGGCTGCCGTCGCGGCAACGACGGTTTCCTGCCGCACCGGCTCTTTTCCCTCTATCTCCGCTAAAGCTATGATCCGATGCTGTGCCCCATCCGTGAATTGGAAGTTAAAACCGAACTTTCCCTGCGTTGGCACCCGGCTCAGAAACAAAACGCGCTTCTCCATCTCCAGATTCGTGATCGTTACCGTCAGCAGCGCGGGTCCGTCATTACCGGGAAGCCGCCAAGCGAGACGGCTTAATTTTCCCACCGGGGCTGTTTCTACAATTAGCTCTCCTCCGACTTTGGCGATTTGCGCGTCTGCGCCACCGGCCCGGAAGAGCCACAGGCTTCCGATCATGGCTAGTACCGTCAAGCTTTTGGCGAGGAAATTAGAAGCGTCTACGACCACGATTCAACCACCATCCCATGCAGAATCCCAAGACAAACAGTGCAGTGACAAAGGTTGCGAGGTAGAAGAGCTTCAGCCGACTCTCCTTAACCGGCAAACGGAAGACTCTTTGCGCGCGCTCGCCTTTCGTATCGAAGGTCGTCACCTCGAGACGGTAGACGCCGCGGATCGGGAAGAGGTATTCCCAATCCACGGTGCCATTGGAAATCGGGAACTCTATTTCGACCAAGCCCTTTCCCTCCACAGTGGGAAGATCCGTTGAAAAGAACCAGCCGGGGCCCGGCGCTTCAAGCCGGATCCGCGCCCGCCCTGCTGCTATCGGTTTCCGCTCGCTATCCAACAGTGCCAGAACCAAGCGGGTTGGCTCCGACAAAGGCGTGATTTCATCCAACGGGGGAACGGTCTCCAGCTCGACCCTAACAGGGCCCGCAGCAGCGCTGCTTTGCGACACCCAGCAAGAAAGAAAAAGACAGACTAAGATGACGCGCTTAATGGCAAGGAACAATTGCCAGGGAATGCCGGAAGCTATGGAGCGCATCGTGAACCGGGGCATAGGTTGACACCACCAAGAAGTACAGAGCCAGCCCTGAAGCAGCCAAGAGCACGGCTGCCTCTAGCCATAGCCGAAGTTGCGGGAGAAGCGTAATTCTGCTTGACGCTTGCAAAACTCTATCCACAAAGGCCTTGCTCCGTATCTAACGGGTTATTTTTGGCTAATCCGTTCCCTGGTGTCAAGCGCGTCTAAGGACTGTCCGAAATTTTTTTGCAAGCGCCTCGCTTGCCGTGCCAAAAGTGACAAACCCCTTATGCTCAGCCGGCATCCCGGGATCAGGCAAAACAGAGAATCGGCGACGTCACAGTCAAGAATGCTTACAGTTCCGGAGCCGTTAATCCCCATCTGGGCTTTTAAATCAGGTATTTATACGTTGGCATAGAGTTTGTAACACACTTGAGACCCTAAAAATTGCGACCTGGCGAGAAGCCGGCAGAGCTTTCAAACGATGCCTCGTCGGTAACACATCGGCACCAGAATATGACTACACCCACTAGATTCAGGGCGGCCATTCCCCCGCACCAGCAAGCAATTGTGGCAAGCAAATCGTCTGTCCCGTTCACGGCGCAAGACGTTCCGCAATCCATTCCCGACCGCTTCGAGAAGATCGTACGCAGATTTCCGCAGCGAATCGCCGTCAAAACAGCTAATCAAACCGTTACCTATGCCGACCTGAACGCCACGGCGAACCGCCTGGCTCACCTCATCTGCGCCCAGCGCGGCGGTCTGCCGGAGCCTGTAGCCCTCTTGCTGGAAAAAGACGTGCCGTTAATGGCCGCAATGCTCGCCGTCCTGAAGACTGGCAAGTTTTTTGTGCTCCTGGACCCCTCCCTGCCAAAAGCGCGTATAACCGACACGCTCGAGGACTCCCAGGC
>JBOHVR010000770.1:0-3493 GCA_050735755.1 Binatia bacterium | reverse complement strand
GCATTATTCTCCGATTCTCGAGACAGTCATCGGCGAGCCGCCCGAAATCCACCCGTTTCTTGGCTCCAGCCGCCTGGAAGACCCGCTCAACCGCTATCCGGTTACAGCGATCTTTCATGGCCATGCGCATCGTGGAACGCCCGAAGGAAAAACCAGGGATGGCATTCCGGTGTACAACGTTGCTAAACCCTTGCTGGAAAATACCGTGAAAAATTCCCCGCCTTTCAAGCTGGTGGAGATAGATCTGCCGGTGCCGGGCGAGCGCGTGGGAAATGGGCGCGACCCTTCAACCAAAGCCCAGGGGTAGAAAACCGCGCCCGATGTCCAAAACTAGGACATTGAAAAATTCGTGCCCTTTGGGATGGGCAGCTCAACCAGACTTCTCGATAGCATCCACGATTGTCTTCAGGCCCGCCTGAAATTCAGCGCCCAGGTCTAAATGGTGCACACGGCGGCCTCGCTGTCTCAGCGCGGCCTGGTCGCCGCCGGCTTGAGCCTGGATCAACTGCCCGAAGGTGTATTGAGTTTGCGGAACCGCCACGTCATCTGGCGGCTGATCCGTGAGCTGCAAAAATACTCCGGTATTCGGTCCGCCTTTATGCAACTGCCCCGTAGAATGGAGAAAGCGCGGCCCATATCCCAGAGTCGTCGCAACGCGCAGCCGGTCGCGCAGAGCGCGCCTAATCTTGTGCAGAGCTGACGTTACTTCAGCAAGCGGGCATAGATAAGCCTGAATCGCCACGTAATCTCCCGTCTTGACTTCGCTGATCAATTGCTTGAGCTCTTGCTCCACCGTTTCTTTCGAGTCACCAGCCGCAGCTTCTCTTGAACCGGCGGAACCGCCGCCCGACCGCGCGTGGCTCTGCTTCTCCATCGCTTGCCGGGCCAGATCTTTCGCGAGCTGCACATCGGGCTGATCGAACGGATGAATTTCGAGCGCAGCTCCCGCCGCCGCCACCGCCACTTCCCAGCGGAAAAACTCGCCGCCTAAATCGTGCGCGTCAGCCAGGTCGATGCGCACACTCGGGTGCCCGGCATCGGCGATCATTTTCATACCAAGGTCCAACTCTTCGTTCCGCTCTCCTTCTAATCGTAAATAGACGAAGACTCGATCCGAACTATAATTGTCCGCCGCCAGCGGCGCTTCTCCCGCGACCGGGAGAATTCCCTTGCCATTTTTGCCCGTGCTTTCGGCAATAAGCTGTTCAATCCAATCCGGGAAAGCGTCCAAACCCGGCGACGCCACGAATGTAACTTTGTCTTTTCCTTTCAAGGCGAGCTCTCCCAGAATCGCTCCCAAGACGAGCCCCGGATTGCCGTCCCCTTCCGCGGCACAGCTCGTCGCCATCACGCGGGCGCTTTGCAACAACCGCGCGACTTCGACCCCAATCAGGGCCGCCGGGACAAGACCAAACACGCTCAGCGCCGAGTAGCGCCCGCCAATATCTTCCGGCGCCGCAAAAACTTTTCTGAAGCCCCGTTCCTGCGCAAGCTTCTCCAACGGTGTGCCGGGATCAGTGATGGCGACAAAGCGCCGGCCCGGATCCGATTCCAAGGAGAGAAGCTGTTGCCAGAAATAACTAAAGCCGGAGAGAGTCTCGGTCGTTGTGCCTGACTTGCTGGAGACGAGAAACAGAGTGCGATTCAAATCGACTAGATTCCGCACCCGAAGGATCGCGGCAGGATGAGTGCTATCGAGGACCAGAAGCTCGGGACACTCATTCCGATTTCCAAAAGTTCGTTGAAAAACCGCCGGCGCAAGACTGGAACCTCCCATGCCCATAAGCACCGCATGGCGAATTCCCTCATCTTTGACCTCTGTGGCGAAGGCGGTCAGTTCTGCCACGCGCGCGCTCATCGTTTCGGGCAAGTCGAGCCATCCCAACCGGTCCGTGATTTCCGGAACTTTGGCGGCGAACCAGAGCGTCGGATCTTTGCTCCAAAGGCGGCGCGTAAAACCTTCCTCGTGCCAAAGTTGAATCCGCTTTCGAACCTGATCGCCGTACTTTCCGAGGTTCAAATAAACTCCTGGCGTCGCCATCGCGCGTTCCTCCTTGCATCTTTTTATGCGCGCTTCAGACATTCAAATCAAGGTAATCGGATTCGGGTTGGCTCGCTCAATTCTGTTCGGGTCAATTCCTCAGAGCCTGCGGCATAAAAGCTATTTTCAGCAAGTCTTGCATTGCCGATGCTTGTGTTCGATCAAGAATTTGCTTGCCTATCTTGGCCCGCGTGCATTTCTTATGTTCGGGACAGATCGCGTTGGAAGCTTCCGATATTCAGGACGAAAAATCACGGACGGCGCATCGTCGTTTCATCGCTTTGACCCAAAACATTAACGAAGTCCTGGCACAGGTCTTGCGCGCTTATGCAACAAAGCTGCAAATTTAAGGGTACCCACATGGAGGAACAAATGGAATGCTTGCGGGAAGTCCTTCAATTTCACCAGAAGAACTTCACCAGTGCGAACCATATTGCGGCGGCAGATGACTTATTCCTTTTCTTTTTGCAGGAGGGACAAGGATGAAGCGCAAGCAGCCTTTCGCCCGCGGCCCCTCTTCCGTGGGGTGGGGCGCAGACACTGGGACGCGATATTTCATGCAGCCGATACTCGAAAAAGATCCGAACCTCTCATTTTACTACACGGTCCTACGAAGGCTGACCGACTCGCGCATACCCTTTCTCGTAGGCGGCAGCTTCGCAATGGGTCATTACATGGATTTGAGCCGGCACGCCAAGGACCTGGATCTTTTCGTCGCGCGCCGGGATGTCGATGCGATTTTCCAAAGTCTCGCGCACGCTGGCTATCGAACGGAGCTCAGCTTTTCTCATTGGTTGGCGAAGGTCTATAACGGCGCCGACTTCATCGATATCGTTTTCAACTCGGGAAATGGAATCTGCAAGGTCGACGAGTCATGGTTCGACCGGGCCCTTCCCGGGGAGATCTGCGGCCTACCCGTCAAGATTTGCGCGCCCGAGGAGCTCATTTGGAGCAAGGCTTTCATTATGGAGCGCGAACGCTATGACGGCGCGGACCTTACCCACCTAGTGCGCGCGTACCACCCCTCCATGGACTGGGAACATCTTTTGGGGCGTTTTGGTCCTCACTGGCACCTGCTCCTTAGCCATCTTATTCTCTTTCTGTTCATCTATCCGAGCGAACGCGCGGCGATCCCCGAATGGTTGATGCGCGACTTGTTCTGCCGGATGCGCGCTGAAGCGAAAGAGGTTTCTCCCGAACGGGTCTGTAACGGAACCTTGCTTTCGCGCACGCAGTATCGAATGGATATTGAGGAGTGGGCCTACAAGGACGCGCGCTTAAAACCCGTGGGCAACATGACCGAGCAAGAAGCGGCGTTGTGGACGGCAGCGTCCGAAACCCATTAATTTTTCACCTGCCATGCGCTACCTCGCTCTAGCTTGCGACTTCGACAGCACCCTCGCGTGGGAAGGCCAGGTCTCCGCAGAGACCTTGCAGTCCCTGGAGAAAGTC
>JBOHVR010000769.1:0-7198 GCA_050735755.1 Binatia bacterium | reverse complement strand
GTTCCCGTTCCCTGCTCGAAGACCGAAGTGTTGAGCACAATAGATCCATCGGGATTAAGCGTGAGCGCGAGGGACGTGGTTCCGGACCCAGGACCACGGTAGCCCATAGCGATGCCGCGGCCGACATTCGCGGGTTTGGGACTACCATATCGCGACGCCTTTACAGCGGCCTTCAATGTTTCTTTTGCCCTTATCTCTTCGTACTGGGCTCCGGTCATCGTTTTATCGCCATCTTCGATAAGGTTCTTAAGCCGAAACTCCAGCGGGTCCATCCCGAGCTTCCGCGCCACGCAATCCATCTGGGATTCGGCGGCGAAAAATCCCTGGGGTTCTCCCGGCGCTCTCATCTGCCCTCCGGGAATATTGTTGGTGTAGACCCGCTTGACCACGATGCGCGCATTGGGAGATTTGTAACATCCCCCGGCATGAGCAATGCCGCCGAGGCTCGCTGATGGCCTAAGTCCGCCATAAGCGCCGCTGTCAAGAATGGCTTCCATCTCATGAGCCAGGATGGTCCCATCGCGCTTGACACCGGTTTTTAAGTGCATGATCGCCGCGTGGCGGGGAGCGCCAGCGATGAACTCTTCCTGATAATCCATCACCATTTTAACCGGCCTGCCGGTGCGAAGGGCGAAGACGTAGCATAGAGGTTCCTCCAAAGGGCAACCCTTGCCGCCAAAATCCGCGCCGATCGTGACCGGATTAATGCGGATCGTTTCCTTCGCTATCCCCAAAGCGGCCGACAAGCTCTGTTTCAAACCATGAGGTACCTTGTTCGGAGACCAGACCTGCACCCGTTCGTGCTCGTCAATCCAGACGAGACAACAGTGCGGCTCTAAAAAAGCTTGGTGTTGGCGGGAGACGGTAAAAGTGTTCTCGACAATTACGTCAGACTGGGCGAACCCTGCCGCCAAATCGCCGCGTTCCCAGACGTCATGAGAGAATGCATTCGAAGGCACCTCCAACGGCTTGGGAAGTCCGGGATAGCTGTTGAGATCGGGGTGAAGAATGGGAGCGCCCTCCTGCAGCGCTTCTTCGGGATCAAAAACAGCAGGCAACTCTTGGTAGTCTACCGAAACAAGTTCCAGCGCCTCTTGCGCCGCTTCCGGAGTATCCGCAGCGACCGCCGCGACGCGTTCGCCGATAAAACGCACGCGATCCTGGGCCAACACCGGCACGTCACGATACCGCCGGCCCATGAGGATCCCGCGCACGCCCGCTCCGGTCAAGACGGCGCGAACGCCGGGAGCGTTTTCAGCCTTTGCGGCGTCTATCCGCGTGATGCGCGCGTGCGAATAAGGACTCCGTAGAACCTTGACCCAAAGAGTTCCTGGGAGCGACACATCGGCGGTATAGCGCGCCTCTCCAGTTGCCTTTCCCATTACTTCGATGCGGGGTGTCGGCTGTCCGATAATGCGATACGCCACGATTGTTCCTCCGTCAGATTCTTTCGGGGTAGGATTATTTCATCGACCGGCAAAATTCAATAGAATCTTCGCGTTCTTCCTTCTTTGCCTTTTTAACTTTCTTACATGCCGTACAGCCGCTTAGAGTTTTCACTCGCGATCCTGCGTTTCGACTCGGGCGGGATGTCCTCGCGCATGGCGAATTCCTTCACTGCCGCGGCCATGTCGGTAATACCCTCATGAGGAAAATCGGAGGCCCACACCAAGCAGCGGTCGCCCAAAAGCTCCAGATCCCGGCGCGTGGTCAGCTCCTCGCCGCACTGAAAGTAGATTTGTCCGCGTTCGATGAGCTTGGAAGGCGGCTCCAGATTTTTCATTCGCGGCTCCATCTTGCTCATCAGATAGGGGACCCAACCACACCCGGCTTCCAGAAAAGCAAGCCGCAGATTCAATAGCCGGCCGAGAATGCCGGAGAACATGAAATTAGTGAACTGGCGCATTTGGGGCCAGACATGCGCGAGCGTCGCCGCCTCATCCTTCCAAAGAAACAGATCGTTGCGCAGCGAGTTCTGCGAATGCACGGCGAGCATGCATCCCAAGCGATCCGCCTCTTCGTAAAGCGGATGAAACTCGCGATGGCCAAGCGGACGCGGCAAGCCGTCAGCCGGGAGTATGCCTCCCACCATGCCATACTCCTTCACCGCCCGCTGGAGCTCGCTGACTGCAGCCGGGACATCTTGAAGGGGCAGAACAGCCATGCCTTTTAATCTGGGCTCGTGCTGCAGAAAGCGGTCGTAAAGATAATCGTTGTAAGCGCGAGCGAGATCCGCGGCGAACTCCGCAATCCCGATCTGGCCGATGTGCATAAAGCGGGTCGGGTAAATCACCGCCGCTTGAAGATTGCCGATGCGAAGCGCCTCTTGCCAATCCTCCAGGGTCGGAATCATAAAGGAGTCTCTGTGGCTTGCGAGCGCCTGGCGATGCCAGCCATGATGCGGCAGCAGCGGAAAATAAAGTACCGCGTCGCGCCGTTTCTTATATCGGTCGGGAAGGTACTCAAAAACGTCGCTTTCGATTTCGCGAATGTGGCCGTCAGCATCGAACATCTTCCAGTCGCTCATGATCCGCCTCCATGCCTCGACTGTTCAACTAGTAGTTTTTTCAAGCACTGAAAGAAATGAATACAAAGGACAAGCCGGAGAATGAAGGTCCTTGTCATTTCCACGTTGCGAGGAATTCTCAAAACGTGGGGTGAAGCCGGCCCCAGGCGCGGCTAGCTGCGAGAGGTCACGATAATGCTCGCCGCTATCGGCGGCACCGGCTGGGGTAAGGGTGAGCCGGCCTCTTTGGCGCGTTCCAAATTGATGGGACTGTACTTGCTCGCCGTCCCGCTAGAGATCTTCGCGGTGCGGCGGGTGTAGCCGTACACCACGTCGCCGGTTTCGTCACCGGGTCCTTCTTGCCCTTCGTAGGGGAACGTGACGCACTGGTTTTTGGCCGGATCGCGGAACACGTTCATCGGCTCCCCGCCATCCTCGACGATTTTCATCTGTTCGTTCAGCAGCCGCCGGTACAGGATGATTCCGGCATCCGATTCACCCAGATTCTCCAGATTCCGCTCCATACGTAAGCCCTGGGACATCCACGCCATGTTGTCCTGGCCACTATTGTTATCGAGCCGCTCCCATACGGGCATCCCGCGCTCGTCCATGCCGGGGAGAGGCACCCGGTAGCTCGGGATCTCCTGCGGCGCTTGTTTGGCGGCCTCTTCATTCGATGCCGGGTGGCAGTTGTACCAGAGATAGTAGGTATGGGTATCGTCCATGGGCACCCGAATCTGAAAACCGCCGCCGCCGGCGCCGTGCTCGAAGTTTGGAAACAGGATCGGATGCCCAATGAGCCAGGACGGGGAGGTCTCCTCCGACTCGCCCTGCAGTAGCCGGTGTTTGGTGATGCCACGCTCAAAAACTCTGAAGCCGACCTTGGTGTGATGCACCACCTTTGCGCCCGTGCGCCAGTATTCCGGCGGCGTCTTCCCGCGCGCTCTTCCCGGCGCGCCATCAGCACCCCGCAGGTCCCCTTTGTCTTCGAGGTATCCCAAGCGCTCCAGTACATAGTTGGTGAAATAGCGATGCAGGTATTCTCCATGCACCGGATCGAGAGAGTTCTCCATGATCTGTAACCAGTTACACGGCACCACGGCCCACCCGATGTCGCGGATTACGTCGTCGCGCACGAAGGGATACCAGCGCGGTACCAGGGGCGCCGGCTCCGGTCCCAGGTATGAAAAGATCAGCCCGCCTAGCTCCTGCACCGGATAGGCCTTCATTTTCACCCGGTTTTTAAACGTGCTGTCCGGCGGCTCCGCGGGCATCTCCAGACACCGTCCCCTTTGGTCATACAGCCACCCATGATACGGACACCTCAAGCCCTGCTTTTCCGGAATGCCGTAGACCATGTTGACCCGTCGGTGCGCGCACGCCTCATCCAGCAGCCCCAACCGGCCCTGCCGGTCTTTATACAGCACTAAGGACTCCCCCAGGAGCTTAATAGACTTGGTAGGATTGTCGTTAAGTTCCGCGACGGCGGCAATCGGTTGCCAGTAGCGGCGCAACAGCTCTCCCATGGGTGTCCCCGGCCCCACTTGCGTTAACCGGTCATTCTGCTCCACGCTAAGCATCGATGACTCCTTTTGACTTCGAGCCCCGGGTTTCGTCCTGTGGCTCGCCTTATCTGGGCGTTTTACACAAAGATAAAAAGCAATGTCAAGCAACGGATCGGACGGAGCCGGATTTGAGCAAGGTCATTGTACCGATACCCGTGTTGGCATGCTACCTATAACTGGAAAGAGAAAAATCAGAAGTAACAGTATCGGGAGGTTCCATATGCCGAGCATAAGGGAAAGACTGAATGAGGAATTGAAAGCGGCCATGCGCGAGAAAGCCGAGCTTAGGCTTTCGACGATCCGCATGATGCGCGCCGAGATCCTGAACAAGGATAAGGAAACCGGCAAGGAGGCCGGCGAAGAAGACATTCTCAAGGTGCTTCAGTCCATGGTCAAGAAGCGCGAGGAAGCGGCCCAGCAATACGTCACGGGCGGACGCGAGGAGCTGGCGGCAAAGGAGCGCGAGGAAATCCGCATCATCCAGAGCTATCTTCCCCCCCAGATGGGCGATGACGAGCTACGTGAGGCGGCTCAGCGGGCGATCACCGAGACCGGTGCGTCTTCGATGAAGGACATGGGAAAAGTTATGGCGGTGCTGAACAAGCAGCTCGCCGGGCGCGCGGCCGCCGCGAGGATCAGCCAAGTGGTGAAAGAGATGCTGAACAAGTAAATTAAGAATTGAAGACCGTCGCCGCGATCAGACGTTCTTTTAGTTTTGCATGGGGTCGTCCAAAAACCGGGCAGGCTTGGGGGGCCCGTACAATGACACGTTGTTCAAATCCAATGAACTGCCCTTGTCCTTGTAAAAGGCGGTGTAATTCCGTACGCTCGCCTTTTATAAAGGAGGGCCTGCCATGGGTATCGAGATCGTGAATATGATCGAGCTGGCGCATCAGGAGAAACGGCGGAAGAACATCTTTAATACGCCGCGCTTTCACGCCTGGATGCATTACTATAAGCCGGGTCACAAAGATGCGATGCACTGCCATAATGCCGACCAGACGTTCTACGTGATTGAAGGCGAGTGTACGATGAGTTTTCCGGATGGGGGTAAAGTAGTCCTGAAACCAGGTGAGGCCGCCCTTATTACGGGAGGATCGTTTTATCAGTTGGAGAATACCGGAGATGGCCCGATGATCATGATGGGCAACCGGTCCGGACCGGCGGAAAAGATCCAGATTATCGACTACGTCACCCGCAAAGACACCCGCCAACAAGCTCAGGCATGATCCGTGTCCGTGCTCGTTTTTCGTGCTCGTCTCGGTACACGAACACGGCCACGATCACGAGCACGAGCTTTCTTCCAGCTATCTGCAGTCATCCTTGCCTGGTAGCGGCCCGCGCGCGGACCAAGTCGTAAGCGGCGCGCAGCAGAATCGTGAGCTGGGCGCCGCCGTAGAGACGGGTTCGAAGGAAGAGTTTCCCCCGTTCCATCGCCTCCACCGGGCTCAAGTTGCCGGCGAGAATGGAGCGGAGGCTCGCCTCATCGATTTGGATCCGCGTGAAGCGCAGCGGTTCCTGCCGCGGCGACGGTCCCGCTCGCACGGTGAGTCTCTTATCGGCGATCTCGACATGGATCGGCTCGTGGCCGGTGACCTCGATCTGAAAATCCTCATTGTGACCGGCAAGGACAAGTTGGCCGCGCGCGGTGCGGCTGGCGTCTTCTAAGGCAGCCCGCAGATCCCCCAACAGGTTGGCGGCACTTGGGCCTGTCCCGCCAGGCGCGTAGAGGTCACGAATAAAACCGCCGTTATCCAATTCCGCCACCCAGCGCGAGTCCATCAGGTCCTCGACGCGAGTCCGGCGCGCCGCCGGATCAACGTTGGCCGCCTCGTTTAAGACCCTGTGGATGCCGGGCACAGTTGGATAAGGCTTTTGTTGAAAGTAACGGCCC
Source organism: Binatia bacterium (assembly GCA_050735755.1). Classification (GTDB taxonomy): domain Bacteria; phylum Desulfobacterota; class Binatia; order UBA9968; family UBA9968; genus DATMAM01. The sequence goes on along the minus strand of JBOHVR010000769.1, from coordinate 1,233 downwards.
GCCGCCGCGTAGCACTGCCGCGCCACGGTCTCATCCTCGATCAGGCTGTACTTGCGCAGCACGCCTGTGACAAAGTCCGGGTCCGTCTTGTAGCGGTGGATGCCCCGCACGTAAGCCCGCACGACTCTGCGCGTCACCTCGGGGTTCTGCTCCACGTAGGCGCGGCGCGCAACGATACCTCCGAGCTGGTAATCGATCCAGTAATCGCCGGAATCAAGTAATACACGATACCCGCGCTTCGTCGCTTCGAAGGAGTAAGGCGGGCTGAAGAGAGCGCCGTCAATTTCACCTCCGGCCATTTTGGCGATCGCGTCGGGTTGGTTTTCGATCGGACGGGTGTTCACATCAGTGACTTCCAAGCCGAAGCGCTTGAGCAAATAAGGAATCAGAAAATCATCGACACCGCCGGAACGCCCCGCGCCCAAGGTGCGGCCGCGGAGCTGTTCAGGATTCTGAATTTCCGGCCGCGTGATGATCGATTGAATCAAACAATTTATGCCACCCGTCAGATAGATAAGATCGCCGCCTTTTAGGTTGGCCTTTACCACCAGCGGCGCCGCAATGTTCGCGAACTGGACCTCGTTGGCGAGCATCGCCTGCGCGACACGCCCGCTGCCGCGGATCAGTGTTAATTCCGCGTCTAACCCTTCGTCGGCGAAAATGCCCGCTTCCTTTGCGGTCCACACCGGCGTGCTGCCGCTGCCTAACGCCGCGTAGGCGATACGGACCGGAATCAAAGATTTGTCTTTCACAGGGTCTCCTTCTTCGGATGGCTGCAAATCTGTCGTGAATCTCTAACCAGCGCCGCCGCCAAATTGGTCTTCAAGCGTGGCGGGAACTTGGGCCAATAGCTCATCGGGATCGCCGTATTTTGCCGCGACGGATCGCACTTTCGCGTCATTCAGCACGAGAAGTTTTCCATCTTGTAAGATCGGCTCGCCGTCCACGCTCAGCGTCGCGTCCTGGACAAACACGACCTGCCATGTTTTCGAGAAGGTCGGGCCGCCATAAGCGATAGAGTTTCCGAGACCGAAGTGCAGCAGGTGCGGGTTTGAGGCGCCGCGCCCGCCGCCGCCGCTGGCCTTGGGATGCACGCCCCACATGCATTCGGCGAGCCAGCTACAATTTTCGTCGCCTTTGCGCGTGAACTCCCGCCACCAATCGGCGCATTCACCTTCCGCTTCGACCACGCGGTGATTGCGAAACGTTAGATAGAGCGGTGAATCCAGAATC
>JBOHVR010000768.1:0-3434 GCA_050735755.1 Binatia bacterium | reverse complement strand
GGATAATGTCGGTCGTCGTGCCCAACTTCCGCGCGATCAGGTCGCGCCGCTGGTCGGACAGAATCAACTTATGAAAAAGAGCGGTGTTTGAGCTATCCGTCGTGTTGTCTAAGCACCGCAGCAGTGGAAAATTTCTCGGAACTCCGTTCTGCTCCGCAGCAGCCGGGACAACAGCGCCAAGCTTCAGTAGTTCCGCTCGGTAACATGTTTCTCCAACCCGGATGGCGAGCGAGGCGGCGGTGCCAGAAAGGATGGCACACAAATAAAGGGAGCCTCGCAAGATGGGCTACCGTAGCCCAAAAGCCGTAAAAGCAAGTAAGTGCCCGCGTGAAAATCTGCAATTTTTCTATCACCTTTACTGCGCTTTAACCCTTCGTGGGGTTCGGCTCCCTCCCTTCTCTGCCAGGAAAACCTACATCATTCACCGTGTCGCGAGCCGGTAAATTTGCCGAATCCAACAGTCTTGGAAATCGGCAGCGGACGCGGGCAAGGTGCATCTCATGTCAGGTCGAGGTGTATCGCTGATCCGCCGGGAGTGATCGGAGAGAGGAAGCGACAGTAATTGTGTCCCCCGCGCCGCTATGCACACTATTTAGGCTGTGTTCGGCCGGTCTCCCACGGGTACAATTTGGTCGAATACCAGTCCGCTGGCGCCTTCTCCTCGGCCGGTCTCCTTCCGTCGTCCGAGCCAGGTGTACACTTTTCCATCAAACCACCGGGCGCGTTGAAAAGAGCGGGTAACGATTACACCTGCGCGCGGCACTTCCTCCTCGTGCACGAAATAGGCGTCTCTGGCGCCTGCTCCATCCAGTCCTGTTCGCAGTATCTTACCGCGGGGCTCGACGCGGCTGCCGGGGATCGCGTCGGTAAGGCGGGGCATTGCGGCGCGCTGCAAACGGATCTGCCGATTGGATCCGGGATTATGCCTGGCGATGAACGGAATCCAGTTTTCCGGGACCTTGGTGCCGAGAACATAACGGATTTTTGCGTCGTTTGCTTGCGCCGGGATCGTGCTTTCAGGAGCGCGGTGCAAAAAGTAATTGGCCAAAGCCGTCGCGGCTTCAAAACCGTCGACTCCATTCCCCAATATTCCCGGAATCCGCTCCTCGACGCCCCAGACCATATTCGTCATTTCATCGCGCGCAAGCATCACCTTTTCGAGCGGAGCGCTTTCCTGGATTTTTGCGATGGAAGGCGGCAGAAACAAGCGCCGATCTGCCGGAGCGCGGGCCGCCAGTGATTTCAAGTTATACATCGACCACTGTTGCCAATCCATGCGCTGTCCCGTGCCGGCGGCGCGAATGAGGGTCCGAACGCCGAACACATCCGTTACGATGATTCCCTTGATGTCCGCCAAGGTGCCAACCTCAAGGTTATAGGGAATGACGCTCCAGTCGTTGCCGTAGATCAAACCAAACTCGGCGAGCAGCAATAGCGGGATGTCCGTCGTCCCGGCGCGGATGCTGCCGAAATCCGTCCGGCGATCTTCAAACTCCCACCAACGAACATTGGGCATGCCGTTGAACTCGATCTGTGTAGGCAAAAAGGCCAGCGGCTTTCGCACTTCGAAGCTCTTTTCGGAAGAAACGGCGCCGGGAAGATCTTCCAGCCGGCTTTCGGTATCGACATCGAAGGCGTACCAGTCCAGATTACCTTGATGATATTGCTCCGCCACCAGCATCGCGCGCTTCTCGCCTGACTCGTCTTCCGGTGCGGACACTGCGAATTGATATTCGAGGTACGAAGGCGCCCAGGCATCTTCTATGCTTGTTTGGGGTTGAGAATATAATCGGTAGAACCAACTCTTGAAGTCTCGTCCCAAGTTTTTCAGCACCCCCTGCATGCCGGTATCAAACTGCCCTTCTACCCAGAGATCAAAGTCGCCGTTTTCGATAGCGTCCAACAACTTGCGCCCGTCCGGCAATCGCCCTTTGACCGCCTGTAACCATTGCCAGGCGGCAGCGTCGCTTTGCACATGCGCCGTTTCCAGTTTTTCCGCGTCCGTTGGGTTCGATTTTTCCGCTGCGTCTTCGAAGCCGAATCTTTCCAAGAACGCGTCTTTAACATTCGGCAATCCCAATCCTGCCTGCTTCAGCAAGCGCATCCAATGGCGTCCCATCTGGCTACGAACGGCCAGGTAGGCGCTGCTCGCATCAGGGCCGGTCTCCCACAAGGGCTCACGCTCCACCTCCGTCTCGAGCGGGAAGCTAGTGTCGTACGGAACGGCCTTCTCGTATTGCGCTCCACCCGTAGCATCGCGATTTTCCGACTTGACCGCATAGCGGTCGATCCGGCTGGTGTTCAACTGAGTCCGGGCCTTGACCGCAGAACCGGCGTCTTCCCCTTTGAATTCGCCGAACTGCCACTGGCGGGTGAGCATCCAGAGCGGGTCGCGGATTTCCGCGCGCAGGCTCCGGTCGAAGTCTTCTTTCCGGGGCCGCCCTTCCAAGCGATTCCACAGCGTAATCGCGGGACGGAAGGTCGCGCTCAACAATAATTGCTTCAACGTCGGATCTATTTGTTGTGGCATGTCACTATCTTACTTCAGTAATAAGAGTGAACTCGACTTATTTCGTTATGCTTGCTCAAAAATCATTGATGCCGGCTGTGCGGCCAAGTTGGTCGAGATTGTGCCAAACGGATGACTGGTAAAGGTGCTCAGGACTGCGGGCAAGAGCTGCGCATAGGCGGTTGCACGCAGAAAATCCGGCTCGACAGCTCTGCGCTTGGCCCGGTCGAAGGTATCCGCCAACGTGTCGACGAGGTTATCCCAATGCCATCGTCCGTTGATCACCGGGCTCACAGCCAGCAGCAGACATTGCGGCGGTTCCGTATTCGGCTGGTTATAATGTATGGCAATACCCGTCGTCTCGATCCGGTTGGGAATCACTTCGCTCCATTCGTCGATCAACAAACCGGCTTGCGCAGCTGCGGCGCTATAGGATGCGGGTAGCTGCCGGACGATCGACAGGAAGTCGCCTTGCGGCACGAACCTATCCGGATCATCCAATTGCTCTGGGTTCACTTCGGGAAATTCGAAAGCGACCCAATGCGCCTTTTCATCAAAAGGCAATTGCAGCGCTTTGAACGCCAACTCTTCGCTTCCGAACGCTTCCTGATAAGTTTTCATTTGGTCGACCCAACCTACTTTTTCCCGCACCGTCGCGACACCCTGCAGCCACTCCTCAACGGCCAGATCGCGCCAGTCTTGAATGACAGAATTTACGGCGGCGGATTTGAGTCTATTGTGCGTAAACCGCAGCAGGCTTTGCTCCGGCGACGTCTCGCTGGAGAAAGCGTGCGCCGTTTCGAGCTCGGGCCGGTTCTTGAACGCAAAGTTAGGAATGAACCGAAAAGCATCCCCCAGGATCAAAGCGCCGGCTCTCTGGTATATCCCGGCTTTTTCTTCCGCCGTCAGCCGGTCGATTTCCTCT
>JBOHVR010000767.1:0-11289 GCA_050735755.1 Binatia bacterium | reverse complement strand
ACAGATCGGCCGCGGTGAAGGATCGAGTGGCCTAGGTTTTGACGTTGTTGGGAATGGGCCTTGATCCTGAATTGTGATCGAGGGAACCTATTTGGATTTTGGCGGAGAAGGGAGGGAGTCGAACCCTCCGGGGACCTTACGATCCCCAGACTGGTTTTGAAGACCAGCGGCACCACCGGGCACCTTCCTTCTCCTTCTGTAGAATCAGCTACTTGCGACTCGACCTCTGCCTCGTCCTTGTCCGTGTTACCATCCTGTAACAATCCGAAAGCCTTGGCAATGTCTTCCCTTTGCAGGTCCAGGTATCTCTTGGCATCTGCACCGAAGTGTGCCCCGAAGCCTTCATCGCTATGTCGACATTGACACCCCGACGCGCCCAATCGGTCAAGGCCGTGTTCCTATAGTCGTGAAAGCGGTACTTCTTGACCCGAGCGTCGCGCACCGCCTTCTGAATGGCGTCGCTTATCATGCTTCGAGTTATCGGTCTTCCGTCGTCGCGTGTGAATATCAGCCCGCTGGCGTTGGCGACTAGCGCGCCGCTCCGCTTCTCCCTCTCAATCTCGTCCAGTATCTCCAGCGCCCGGTCGGTTAGCGGCGACGCCTGTTCGCTCCCGGTCTTGTTCTACCGCCTTCCGGGATCACGACGCGACAAAACCTCAAGTCTATCATGTCATCGGTTAGCCGGTCTTGTAGACGCCCCTGTTTACAGTGCCACGCTCGCCGCACCTCTTTCACAGAGAAGGGAAGGTAAAACTTGCGCGCAAAATCGCGGTTCACAAACAACGCCAAGCCCTCCAGTGTGCGGCTATAGTCAATGTGCGCCAGGAGCTTCTTCTTCGTGCCGAAATTTTGCTTGGATATAGACGGAAAAGCTAGCCGGTTGTGAAGCCACTTCATGTGTTGCGCTATTTTGTGAAGTAGGAATTTCAATCCAGAATTGCTTCGCCTGATGGGCAAGGATATAGTTGTTCGCGTCTTAAGCCCGATAAGCATGGGTGGCTATTACTTTCGGTTGCCCACGAGTTGGGTACTCCATTGAACTCAGTGCTCGGGTACGCCCAGCTCCTGGGCCAAGAGGAGCCGCCAGAGAAAGCGCACCGTCATGTGAAAACCATAGAGACTCAGGTCCGACGCATGGCAAGTATCGTTCAATACTACCTCGAGCGAGATCATGTCAGCATAAACGAGCTAATCAGGGAAACCCTGCTCCTTCTCAAGCCTGTTTTCGCTAAGAAGAGTGTGCATGTGATTGCTGAATTGGCGGAAGAGTTGCCGTCGCTTACCGCCCATAGCGGATCACTACAGCGAGTTTTGATCAATCTGCTCAATAATGCCATGGATGCCGTGGATGAAGAAGGAAGGGTCAAGATTGCGCCTCGGATGACTCAAGCTACGGAGCATCACCGGTCGGGTATCGTCATAGAGATTACAGATACCGGGGCCGGCATTTCACCAGACCTGCTGCCAAGAATGTTTGATCTTTTCATGACGACAAAAACTCGCGGCAAAGGAACTGGGCTGGGATTGGCTGTCTGCCAGGAGATCGTCAAAGAGCATGGAGGAAAGTTAGAGATCAGCAGTCAGGCGCAAGAGGACACCCGTGTGAAGATCCTTCTGCCGACAGACACAGGCGAGGAGACTAGCCGCTCGGTGTCAACCGGGATGAAGTCGTGAATCCGCGTATTCTAATTGTAGATGACGACGAGGTAAGTTGCCGCCTTTTTGCCGAAGTACTGGAGGGGGAAGGCTATGACGTGCACCAAGCTCACAGTGGTGAAGACGCGCTCGATCGGATACGTGAGGGACCGTACGATTTGCTTCTGGTCGATGTACAGATGCCGGGGATTACAGGTATCGATGTAACTCGGACACTGCGCAGGGACCACCCGACCTTGCCGGTTGTTGTTATGACCGCGTTTGGCTCGATAGAAACGGCAGTCGAGGCCATCCAAGAGGGTGCCTATGACTACATCTCGAAGCCCATGAACTTGGAAGAGCTGAAAAAAATTGTTTCCAGGGCGCTGGGGCAGAGAGAGTTGCAGACTCAGGCTGGGACGAAAGCTCAACGAATTGATGCTGCAGAGCAGCAGAAAACTGTAATCGGGAGAAGCCGGGCCATGGTGGAAGTATTCAAAATGGTGGCAAGGGCAGCGCCAACCAAAAGCACGGTGGTGATCGTCGGGGAAAGTGGTACGGGGAAAGAGGTTATTGCGCGCGCCATTCACCAACACAGTTCCAGGGCACAGCGCCCATTTGTGGCAGTGGACTGCGGGGCCCTTACACAGACGTTGCTCGAAAGTGAACTATTCGGCCACGTGCGTGGCGCTTTTACCGGAGCGGTGGCCGATAAGAAGGGGGTATTTCAAGAGGCTAATGGTGGCACCTGCTTTCTTGATGAGATCGGAAACATCAGCCCTAACATGCAGGCCAAGCTCCTGCGAGTCTTGCAAGAGGAGGAAGTCAGACCTGTAGGGGGAAAAGAATGGATCAAGGTAGACGCGCGAGTCCTGGCAGCGACCAATAAGGATCTGGACGAATTGATGAAAAATGGCGTGTTTCGCGAGGATCTATACTATCGGTTAAAAGTGGTTACCATCCGTCTCCCACCGATAAGGGAGAGGCCAGAAGATATCGTGGCACTGGCACAAAATTTCCTGAGGCGGTACAGCCAAGCGGCTGGCAAGGCCATTACAGGTATTTCTGAGGAGGCGATGGAAAGACTACAAAAATATTCTTGGCCGGGAAATATCCGCCAGCTCGAAAATGTCATCGAGCAAGCTGTAGTACTCTCAAATCAGCCGATACTCACGGTCGATGATTTGGCGCCAGAGATACGCGAGGATTCGGCTCCGAGATCGCCTTTTAATCTTTCTCGGAGTGGGGAATTCTTTTTTTCGGATACGCCGAATCTGGAGGAGGTCAAAAAACGTTATGTTCTCCATGTGATGAGCCGTACCGAGGGCAATGTCTCTCGAGCCGCAAAGATTCTGGATATCGACCGGCGTTCACTTTACCGTATGCTGGTACGCTGGAAGATAGAACCTTTCAAGGAGCAGTGAGATAAAGTCTCGTTTCTTCACGCAACTTGCCATCCTTCTGACGCTCTCCCGTTCTGTAGTAAAGAAGATTCCTTATAAGTCTTTACTGCACGCTCGCGCACAAAGGGCATAGTTATTGCGTATCCAGGAAGTGTAAACAAATGGAGGTCTAAGTGCGAGTTCTGATCGTAGAGGACGACGAGACTTTCTGCCAATTTTTGACTGAGATATTAGAGAGCAAAAGGATTGAGGTCGTATGGGCAACCAACGGCCTCGATGGCTTCAGGAAAGCCCAGTCTTACCTTTATGATCTCTTTATCCTCGATGTTCGCATGCCTGGGCTGCTAGGGACTGAAATCGCTGAGGCGCTGAAACAGAATAACCCCGGAGCTAAGGTCATTCTGATTTCAGCCTTTGCCGATGAGACATTGCGGCAGGCCGCTTCAAACCTGGGAGCGCCGCTTCTTTCCAAACCGTTTTCTGCCGACGACCTGTTACAAGTGATACACAAGGAGACAAGTGAGCAGGCCTGAGCATTTAAACAATCCATCACATCGCCTAATCAAAACAACTAGCTTCTCGCAGCTTTTATTCATCGCAAAGGCTTCTTCGCATCACGCAGAATAGCTTTCTTAACTGTTGACCAAATTTAGGCTGGACCTTCCCCTAAATTGCCTCCGGTGAATTACAACAACGCCACAGTCCCTCACATTTTTGCCTCATCCTTGTTGGCTTACTTTACGTAAAAAAGCATTTCGGCGCTTCCTTTTTGGAAGGCCGCCTTTTCCACAAAGAAAGTACGGTAAATGCATCTCTTTTGAGTCGAATGCCTGTTTGTGCTCCTCTGGCATGAACATTGCGCTTCTAGCTGGTTGTGGCACTGAGAATAAACGGCAAGGACGAAGAGAGTATTCCACGCTCTCAGTTCGTGATCAAAGTCAAGCGAGTATACGAGAAAGCAGCAGCGAGCGACGGAAGCCGTCTTCTGGTCGATCGGATATGGTCGAGAGGGTTGACGAAAAATAACTTGGGACTCGACGGTTGGATCAAGGGGGTGGCCCCTAGCGATCGTTTGCGTAAATGGTTTGGTCACGATCCACGAAAATGGAAAGAATTTCGTAAGCAGTACTTTGCCGAGCTTCGCGTGAAGCCCGAGACCTGGCAGCCGATCATGGAGAGAGCCCGCAGATCCGATGTCACCTTGCTTTATGGTGCGCGAGATCTCGAGCACAACAACGCTGTGGCGTTGAGGGATTTTTTGATCGCAAAGTTAAAAAACTAGCAGGGCTGTAGACTTCTTTGAAGATAAGGACGACATCGTGGTTAAGGCCGAGTTGGCCTGGGATCGATAAAGAGAATATCGCGGTCAACGTGACCGATCATACTCTCACCATCAAGGGGAGAAGAAAAAAGATGTGGAGCTGCCCAAAGATGTTCACGTTGAAAAGATTAAAAACGGCGTGTTGGAGGGAGCCTTCCGAAGACCGAAGAGACCAAGGCCAAAGAGATCAAAGCGAAGGTTGATTAAACAAGTTGACCTTAAGTTGACCCCTGGCATAGGGTAAGTAAAGAGAAGAGGAGAAACCATGTACACAAGATTGCTCATACCGCTGGATGGATCGAAGACGGCTGAGGCGGTGCTGCCCTACGGCCGAACTCTGGCCGGGACGCTCAAAATCCCGGTCGAGCTCTTGGGCGTCGTCGATATTGGTGCGTTGGCCGCTCACGTATCCCACGGCAGCGCTCGATATTTCGAAACGATCATCGCCGAAAATGTTCGAAGCAGTGAGGAGTATCTGAAAAGCATCGCGAAAACGTTTGTCGGCCATGGCGTAAAGTGCACTGTAGAAAAGGGCAAGGCGGAAGAGGTGATCATTGAAAAGGCAGGATCGGATGCAACGCTTACGGCCATGGCCACACACGGCCGTTCGGGGATCAACCGATTGCTCCTGGGAAGTGTGGCGGAAAAGGTGCTGCGGGGCTCAACCAATCCGCTCTTACTCATCCGCGCCAGTGAAGAGGCCAAAAGCGAAGGGGACGCAGCCCTAAAATCCGTGATCGTCCCTCTCGACGGATCTGAGTTGGCGGAAAACGTCCTTCCTCCTGTCGTGGAGTTGGCCAAGGCATTAAAACTGGAAGTCCTTTTGCTCCGGGCCTATCAGATCCCTGCCAGCACTTACGCCGGCGTGGAGGATTACTACGGGGTCAATTACGAAGACATCAGGGCCGCGCTCAGGGACGAGGCACAAGGTTACCTCGAAAACAAAGTCGGGGAGCTCAAGCGCAAGGGAATCGAAAAGGTTTCCTTCGCCGTACCCGAAGGCTCTGGAGCCGATGAGATCATTGCGCTCGGCCGGCGGACCCCCGATAACCTCATCGCTATGTGCACGCACGGACGGTCAGGCGTAAAGCGCTGGGTGTTAGGGAGCGTAACGGAAAAAGTCGTACGCCTCGCCGGAGATCCTGTTCTGATCGTCCGCGGCGCGTGAGTGTGGCGACCTGGGCAACGCAATAAAATGTTTCAACAAAAGATAACCCCGCAGTCTTGTTGAGGTAAACGGGAGGAGAAAAACTGATGCCGCTCAAGAGAATCCTTTGGGCAAGTGATGGATCAAAAGAGTCGCTTGAGGCACTCAAGTGGGCGGAGGTCTTCGCGACTCGGTATGGCGCAAAGATAACTGCCCTAAATGTTATCGAGAGCCCTAATACCAGAACATTAGAGGTGCCTGATGATCTACAAAGAGAGATATCGATTATCGACTCTGAAATGGGGAAAAGGGAAGCAAGACGACTCGCTAGAGTCGGCAACGTATTGCGGAAAAAAGGAATCAAACTAGAGACGCAGGTCGTAAAAGGTGTGCCACCTCAAGAGATCGTCAACGCTGCTCAGAGCCACGCCGTCGATTTGATTGCCATGGGAAAAAGAGGTCTCACGCCCTGGGGCAGAATGCTGCTTGGAAGTACGACCGCCAGTGTGCTCCGAGAGGCCCACGTGCCGATTATGGCGGTAAGGCGGACTGCAAGAAGACGTGCTGTGAAGAAACTCCTCCTTCCCACCAGTTTTTTTCCCAAAGATACCGTGTCTTTGGAGTGGGGGTTGGAATTGGCGAGAAAGTTCGGCGCCGCTTTGTTTGTCCTCCGTGTCATCGAGGCTCACAAGTCTTATTCCGAGGTGAAAGGGGGATTTGTGGGTAGGCTGCGTCAGTCTGCGAACAGGCAATTGCGCGCCATGCTGGATTCCGTCCCAAGTCGGAAGCTCAAGGGTGTGAGTCTGGTGGAGCAGGTAACAATATTCCCTCGGGCGTGGTCTGGAATCGTCAACTTCGCTCAGGATCAAGGCATCGACGTAATTGTTATGAGCACGCACGCGAGAAAAGGAGTGCCCAGGTTTTTTTTGGGCAGCGTGGCAGAGGCTGTGATCGAAGAAGCACCCTGCCCGGTTATTGCCGTTCCCCCTTCTTTTCACTCGCCAGCGCAATCGCTTGCTTGAGAGCAATGTCGGAGCTCTCGGAAAAATCGACAGGTACGATCTTCTGATTTACTAAATGCCACTCAACGGAGCATCTTTTGGAAAAAAAGCACTAAGAGCCCGCCTTTGGTTCCGAGTTTCCTATTGATCGCTCGCATTGTTATGCGCACAGAACATGCCAACTCACCTAAAGGTTTTTGCTGGGAGAGGCGTAAGAGATCCCGGGTCGCAAATCACTCACTCCCTAAATCCGTTTTTTATTGTTTGTCATCGGCAAAACACAACCAGGTGATTTTTCATGCGGTATTTGGTTTTGGTCACAGATTATGACGGTACAATTGCGACCGGAGGACAGGCGGAAACGACTGCACTCCAGGCGATCGAACGGCTGCGAATGTCCGGCCGCCGCGCGATATTGGTAACCGGAAGGCGTGTCGATGATCTTTTAGCAGTGTGTCCACACCTGCGTTTGTTCGATTATGTGGTGGCAGAGAACGGAGCGTTGATCTACGAACCACGAACTTGCGAGCAGACGCTTCTCGGCAAGCCTCCGCCAGCAGAGTTTGTGCAGCGTTTGAAGGAGCTGACTGACGGTTCTATCCAGGCGGGAAAGGTCGTTGTCAGCACTTGGTTACCTCATCATGCCATAGTACTTCAGACGATCCAGGAGATGGGCTTGGAGCTTCAGCTTATCTTCAACAGGGAGGCGGTGATGGTGCTACCGTGCGGCGTCAACAAGGCAAGCGGTATGGATTATGCGCTGCGCAAGCTCGGCTTCTCGCCACACGAAGCGGTCGGAATCGGCGATGCCGGGAATGATCACTCGTTCCTCGAACGTTGCGAATGCGCGGTCGCAGTTGCCAATGCCGTGCCCTCGATTCGCGAACTTGCCGCCTTTACAACCAAGAGCGAGGCTGGGCGAGGAGTTGCGGAGCTTATCGAAGAATTGATTGCAAATGACCTGTCCCGGATGCACGGCCGAATGGAAAAAAACCTCCTGACCATCGGTTTGGGGCCGAATGGGGCGCCGGTCACCGTTCCTCCGTACGGTCTGAACATCCTGATCGCCGGACCTTCTGGGAGCGGCAAGTCCACGGTGACCGCCGGTATCGTCGAACGACTCATCGACGGGACTTATCAAGTCTGCATCGTCGATCCTGAGGGTGATTATGCAACTTTGCCGGAAGTCCTCACACTGGGAAGCCCGGGTCATGCCGTTACCGTGAACCAGGCGCTTGCCGTTCTTGAGGATCCCAAGATGAATCTGAATATGAACTTGCTGGGAATATCGCTCGCGGATCGGCCGGAATACTTCGGGCATCTGTTCCCGAACCTTCAAGCTATGAGGACTCGAACCGGCCGTCCGCACTGGATCGTCCTCGATGAAGCGCATCACATGTTGCCGGCGGACTGGGGACACGTCGGTAAGGCATTGCCGCAGAGACTCGGAGAGACGGTGTTGGTAACGGTGCATCCCGAACATGTCGCGCCTTTGACCTTGTCCCTGGTCGATGTGGTCATTCTGGTTGGACCATTTCCAGAGAAGACATTGAAAGCGTTCGCTGATGCGGCCGGGCAGACATTTACGTGGCCCGAAGGACTGTCGCACCAGAGAGGGCATGCCGTCGTGTGGTTCCCACGCAACGGCGAAGCGCCATTTTCCATGAAGCTAAGATCTGGCCGAGCCGAACGTATTCGCCATCTGCGAAAGTACGCTGAGGGCAACATGCGTAATAACAGCTTCTATTTTCGCGGGCCGGCGGGCGGCCATAACCTCAAGGCCCAAAACCTTGTGATTTTCGCCCAGATTGCCGAAGGAATTGACGAGGAAACGTGGCTGTTTCACCTTCGCAGAGCCGACTACTCGCGGTGGTTTCGGGACGCGGTAAAGGATACATATCTGGCCGATCAAACCGAACGGATCGAGCAACGACAGGATTTGCGACCGGCGGAGACGCGAGATCTTATACGGAGCTTCATCGAAGCTCGCTACACGCTGCCGGAGTAGCAGCGGTTGCCGGCGCTTCTGCGCCCGGCAAAAGCTTGGAAAAGAGACTACGGACACATTTCATAGGAGGTAAAAAATGCTGGTTGAAAAACGAATGAGGAAGAACCCAGAGACGACAATCGGCCCCAGCTCGGATAGTTCGTGTCTTGAAGAGGCAAGAAACGGTGAATCATGTTCTCAAGGCGGCGCGAAATCTTCGACTTGAAGGACGTCTTCTGCTGCGAAGGCCTTCTGTGAAATAACCTATTGATGAGGATCCGCTAGGTGAGTTACGGAGGTTGGTTCAAAGCTAGCAACACGCAGGAAGTCGGTTTGTCCTTGGGAAGCGGCTGGTGCCCCGGCCACAATCACTACCTTGTCCCCCGGCGTGATAACCCCATTTTTGTAAGTAAGCTCTAATGCTGCCTCTATCATTGTATCAATCGATGTGAATTCTTCTGAGAGGATCGGCTGCACACCCCAAACAAGCATGAGCTGTCGCACGGTTTGGGCCTCAGGACTAAAAGCGAGAACGGGTTGGACCGGCCGGTACTTCGCGACGAGCCGAGCCGTTTGGCCCGTCCGGGTACAGCAGATGATCGCTGTTGCCTTAGCCTGAAGCGCAACAAGACTCGCGGCCTGAGCAATGGCTTCAGAGATGGAAACGCTGCTGGCGCGAGAAAGTGAAGTAAGGGGGCGCTGAGCAAAAAGTCGGCGCTCCGCTACCTCGGCAGTTTCTGCCAGAACCTTGACTGCCTCGACGGGATAAGCGCCTACAGCGCTTTCCTCGGAAAGCATCAAAGCATCGGAACCATCGAGCACTGCGTTAGCGATATCGGACACTTCTGCACGGCTGGGTCGAGGGTTTTCGACCATCGAGTGGAGCATCTGCGTGGCTGTCACCACGGGTTTAGCTGCCTGGATCGCTTTGGAGATTAGTTCCTTCTGGATGTGAGGCACCTGAGCAATCGGAACTTCAATACCGAGATCGCCGCGCGCAACCATGATGGAATCCGCAACGGCGAGAATTTCGTCTATGGTCTCCAATGACTCAAGCTTCTCGATTTTGGCCATTAGGGGAAGCTTTGCTTGGTGGGCTGCAAGGAAACTTCGGGCAGACTGAATGTCAACTGAAGCGCGGACAAAGGATAGCGCAACGAGATCCACGCCGGCTTCGATGCCGCACAGAAGGAGCTTCTGATCTCGCTCTGTGAAAGCGGGCAAGCTTGAGGTTCCTCCTACCACGTTGACGCCTTTGTGACTCGTAATGACTCCACCGTGAACGACTCGGCAAACGATCTCCCGCGGGGCGGCTGATTCGACCTCGAGCTCCACAGTCCCGTCGGCAAGAAGAATACTTTGGCCTGGCCTCACTTCCTCAGGAAGTTTGGAATAGCTGACCGATGCGTGTTTATGATCCCCAGCGACTTCTTCGGCTGTGAGGCAGAATGGATCTCCGGCATGGAGCTCGACCGAGCCGTTTTTGAAAACGCCAAGCCGGATCTTGGGACCGGGGAGATCCTGAAGGATGGCAACCGGCTTTCCAATTTCCTCCGCGACGGCCCGGATGCGGCGCATGACGGTCTGGTGTCCGGTTACTGTCCCGTGGGAGAAGTTGAGACGAAAGACATCGGTGCCGGCCTCCACTAACTTGCGAAGCATCTCGGCCGACTCGCTAACGGGGCCAACAGTGCAAATGATCTTTGTGCGGCGCATGTCGCGTAATATTAGGTGTGCGGTCAATCTAAAGCAATCATGGGCTGGGGCTCAATGTTCTGGCGGTCTAATAAAAGCCAGAACCCCCTTTTGCTGTCAGCCTCATCAACCTAAAGGGAGGCGGTTCTTAAGATCTTCGAGCTTAAACGGTCCCGGTTCCGCAATCAGCTCCCGGGCTGCATCGACCGCTCCCCAGATGTTCCACAAGAGGACTCCCCGAACCCGGTTCTCCTAAGGTAATATATCGCGAAGCCTTGGCTGGTTCGGACACAGAGTTGCTTCTAAAACCGGCTGCGCACTACACCTGATGTTCGCGTGTCACCGCATTCCGACGAGCCGTCTCTTCTCGATGCACCACGAAGCGGGCAGTGGAAAGAGCAGGGCATTAATTTAGAGTGATATAAAGTTTAGAACAGAACTGTGCAAGGAGAACATGGAAGGGATGAGCGGAGGGGAGCAGGGCCTGACCAAAGACCTTTTGTGAATCTAAAGAAAACGCAATATCAGAGGAGGTACTAAACATGAGTGACAAGGTGATAGCAGGTTACAGCTACGGGACGAAGGCGGTGGCTCGATCCCCAATCACTATGCAGGATCTCGAACTCTTAAAGAGAACCGTGCTCCTCACGGAAGAAGATGTGAGGTATCTCCGAATGGCCGGTGAAGTGCTGGCCGATCAAGTAGAGGATGTCCTGAATCTATGGTACGGCTTCGTCGGCTCACACCCCCATCTGCTGTATTATTTCACAGGGCCAGACGGCCGGCCTAATGCGCAGTATCTGGATGCCGTGCGTAAGCGCTTTGGCCAGTGGATACTGGATACTTGCAACCGGTCCTACGATCAGGACTGGCTCGACTACCAGCATGAGATCGCCCTACGGCATCATCGAAGCAAGAAGAATCAGGCAGACAAGGTTCAATCCGTGCCCATTATCAATCTGCGCTACCTAATTGCTGTAGGATTTCAGATTTTACTAATCAGACAGGAGATGTTTTTTTCATGATGTCTTGACCGCAAGTGAGAGAATTTCAGATTATGAGAAGCCTCCGTAAGGGGGCTTTTTCATTTTTAGAGGGGG
>JBOHVR010000766.1:0-4199 GCA_050735755.1 Binatia bacterium | reverse complement strand
CATGATGGGTAACCCTATCGATCTGAAGCAACCATGGCTGGGACCGGAGATATCTCCTCTCGCGAGGAGAAGTTTTCGATTCCTATCAGAGCGAATCTCTGGTCCCACAGCGGGCCGGATTCAGCCGGAAGAGTCTCAAAAGATGTGAATAGATCAAGTTATTGTTTCCCGTAGCGTAGTTTTCATCGCGACGGTGGGATTCTTTCCCGCAATCTATTCTCCAGCTCCTCTATCTTCTTCGTCTGATTTGAAATTGCCGATCTTCTTTTTACTATGGCAGGAATCGATACCAACAAACTCACTAGAACTCCCAACGCAAATGTTAACATCAGCACCAAAGCCAACGAGCCTTCAAATTGCCAAGCCAAAAAAGTCACAGCAACGGGGATAGCGTTTTGCAGTGCAAAGATGACAGTTAAAATGGCTAACCCTAATGCCACAATCAGGAATGGCTGCATCGTAAGATCCTTTCTTTGAGGACCTCGTGTCTAATTCTTGTGACCGGGGCAATAGCTCTAAGAACCTCGTTCATGACGGTCTCAC
Source organism: Binatia bacterium (assembly GCA_050735755.1). Taxonomy (GTDB): domain Bacteria; phylum Desulfobacterota; class Binatia; order UBA9968; family UBA9968; genus DATMAM01. The sequence goes on along the minus strand of JBOHVR010000766.1, from coordinate 3,656 downwards.
GGGAAACTCTCCCTTTTCCACGAATCGCGAGATCCTCGACTATCATCTGGTCTCTACAGCTTAAGCGATGATTGTCCGGGCAGGTCGGGCCGCGCGGCGGTTTTTCATAAGTTCCTCCTTTGTCTGGTCATGGCAGTTCAAACTGAAACGCCTCAGGTCTGATGGTGAGAACAGGGCAGGGTGCTGTGCGCGCCACCTTTTCGGCGACGCTGCCCAGGAGCATATGGCGCAAGGCGCTTCTACCGTGGGTGCCCATAACGATCATATCCGCTTTCACGACCTGCGCTTGATGTACGATGGCGGCAGCTGCTTGACCTTCTTCAGCAGACTTTTCCCACTCGACTTTATCTAACGGCAAACCGGAGAGGAAAGCTTCCCAGTCGGGCTCAATCTCTTCGGGCAAAGGCGGTGGAATCGGCAGGGACACGCCCAACTCGTGTGCATATACAGTCGTATAGGAAGGGTGCAAGTCCAGAACGTGAAAGAAAAGGACGCGGCCACGAAAGCACTCTGCAATCATGAGCGCCTCCTCAGCGGCTTCTCTGGCGCTAGAAGAGAAATCCGTAGGGACTAGAAAGGTCTTGGCTTCGGGACTTAGGGGCTTCTTCGCGACCATTACCGGTACCAGCGCATTGCGCAGGATCCGCTCGCTTGTACTGCCGAGAAAGGGTTGCTCCTTCTGGGACGCACCACCGACCACTATCAGATCCGGTAGCCATGCCCTTCCGGCAATGATGAGTTCAAAAAAAGGTTTGCCTTTTCGCACCTCGTATTCTACATGCAGGCCGGCAAACTCCGGGGTTGCCGTTAATGCTTGCAGTCGCGCTCCCGCCTTCTGCACGATCTCCTCTAGCGTGTAAGGAGAAGTGAGCGGATGCGAGATCCTCTGATAGGCGTCGAGCGGCTCTACCACATGCACCAGTCGAAGTGCAGCACCGCACCGATTGGCAAGTGCCACTGCCGATCCTAGCGCTACTTCTCCGCCGACTCCCAGATCATGACCAACAATAATCCTTTTTAGCTGTCCCATACGGGGTCCCCCTTTTAGTCGATCTGCCGCGTGACGAGTTAAGGTTTTCCTCCAAGAGAAGACTTCGTGTCTCGCCGGAAAGGTAACGTCCTACTAAGGATCGCGCTGGCTCTCGTCGCAAGGCAACAGCGCCCGGTCTACGTAAGGAAACGTCTTAACAGGTCGACGGGCACCGGGATAACTATGGTGGAATTATTGTCCGCCGATACTTCAACCAGACTTTGCAGGAATCTAAGGTGCATGGCGATCGGCTGCTTTTCGATGACCTCAGCCGCATCTGCAAGCTTCTGCGAGGCTTGGAATTCTCCCTCAGCGTGAATGATCTTTGCGCGCCGCTCTCTCTCCGCCTCCGCCTGTTTAGCCATCGCCCGTTGCATCTCCTGGGGAAGATCAATGTCCCTCAATTCTACTAAAACCACTTTGATTCCCCACGGCTCCGTTTGCGAGTCCAGGATCTCCTGAATTCGCGCATTGATCTTTTCCCTCTCGGCCAAAAGCTCGTCCAATAGCGCCTGCCCGCAACTGCTCCGGAGTGTTACCTGGGCGAGTTGAGAACTGGCGAAGAGATAGTTTTGCACTTCCGTGATTGCTCGATTGGGATCTATTACCCTAAAGTAGAGAACAGCACTGACCTTGATGGAGATGTTGTCGCGTGTAATCACATCTTGCGGCGGAACATCCATGGCCACGGTGCGAAGGTCCACTCGCATCATTTTCTCAACCCATGGGATAACGTAGGTAATCCCAGGGCCGCGCGCCTGTACCAAACGCCCGAGTCTAAAAATCACCGCTCGCTCATACTCCTTTAGAATCTTGATCCCGCTGAGGGCCAGCACAACGGCAATGATCAGAACTGTGGCAATAGGTCCAAAAACAAACATAGCCTCTCCTTCGCCAGTTACTACGAATTCGGCCTACGGGGCAGACACAAAAGAGGTCCCCTATATTCCAGAGTCTCAGCCCCCTGTCAATAATACGAACAGGTTGTTGTAGCACCGTAACTGCGTCACTGTTAACAGCGCGCGCGAGCTTCGTCTCGCCGTATGCGCCCGGCATGCAGACGCTTAGTGTGCATGGTGCTTCCTCCTTTTGGATTTCATGCTACGCTGACTCCTGATAGTTCTGTCCAATAGTGGACGATTTGGAAAGGATTGGTCGTTAGGACAACTGGATTGGCCTCGCTGAACATTAGCCAGGAGAAGGATCACGAGCGTTCCCGTATTGATGTATTTAACGCTTCTGTCTATAAATATCTCTTCCCTTAGCACTCATCTATCCGAGGTTGTGTTGCGCTACGAAAGCTCGAACGATTATAGCAAATCATGAGGAAGGCTTCGGAATACTTTCCTTGACAATGGTCGCTCCCATCCCTAGTGTGCATATTTCCTTAGTGTCAGCTCATTTTACAAATTTGGCATGGAGGCTCGGATGATATGGCGGAACGCGATTGGGATTTCTTCATTTGGCAGCGGGCCAGCGATCTGCTCCACCAAGCAGAGCGGATCCATAGGAATTTTTTACAAGTCGCCGCCGGGGCTCGCTATCGGGCATCTCACGGTCGAACGCCAAGCTGGGAACCTCCGGTTAATGTGGTCGAGACTGACGAAAGCCTTTGGGTGATTTCGGCCCTCCCGGGAGTGGCAATTGACCGAGTGAATGTACGGCTAGAGGGACTGGAACTTGTCATCGCAGGCGAACGCCCGCTGCCAAGATGCTGCGATGACGGAGAACTAAAGATATGGGAGATCCCGCTCGGCCGTTTTGAGCGGCGACTCACGCTGGTGCGAGGGGATCATCCTCTATCGGTAGGAGAATTTTCTCTCCAGGATGGGCTACTTATCATCGAGCTAAAGAAGCAATCATGAACGCTGAAGAAAAGGAAACCCCTAAATCCAAGCCGCGCCTCAATATCCCTGAGGGAGCGTTGGTCATCATACCTTTACGCAACCGGGTGCTCTTCCCGTCCATGATGATGCCGCTTACGGTCCGCGGCGCAACGAGGCGCCAAGCGGTCGAAGAGGCGGTTCGCCAACAATTGCCTATCGGATTTGTTGTCCAACGCGATCCGAATATGGAAGTTCCACAGCCCGAAGATCTGTACGGGGTAGGTACGGCCGCGGATGTTCTACGGATGTTTACTCTGCCCGACGGTCAGCGTCAGGTCCTCGTTCAAGGCCGCCGCCGCTTTGAGATCGCCGAGTTCCTTGAGACCGATCCCGTCCTCATTGCGCGCGTCGCCATGGTAGAAGAAAAGATACCGGAGACGAAGGAGTTCGAGGCGAGGATCTTACATCTGCGTCAAGAAGCCGCCAGGGCCTTATCGTTATTCCCTGAACCGATGAACGAACTGAGAGTGATGATCGAAAGGATTGAGGACCCCCTATCTGTAATCGATTTGATCGCTTCTACCTTGGACCTTCCGTCCGCCGAGAAGCAGGAAATTCTCGCGATCCTTGACCCAGAGGCGCGCGCCCAAAGGGTTTCAGAAAAGTTGGCGCATCAGATCGAATTGCTGGAACTGAGCAGGAAAATCGGCGCTGAAACCAAGGAATCCATGGATAAGTCCCAGCGCCAATATTTCCTGCGCGAACAATTAAAGGCCATTCAAAAGGAGCTCGGCGAGGAG
>JBOHVR010000765.1:0-6937 GCA_050735755.1 Binatia bacterium | reverse complement strand
ATGGAGGTAGGCGCTCGGCCTGGCCGATTATTAAGATGCTCCTCTCTGGCAACGCTCGCAGAGCTGATCAGATCGTCCGGATGGTTTGCGCGGTGATCAAGATGTCAATCTGCTTGAGAAGTCGCTTGAGGCGTTCCTTGAATTCTTTGAAGGATCTTTCGGTCTTCCGGTCAGCCCCAGCGATGATTTCTATCTTGATGATATCGTCGATAAAATCGACGCCGCCGTATTTCCAACTTCCCTGATACGGAGCAGATTGAGAACTGACGGTGAGCGCACCGAAAACGGCGATGAGTTCTTCACGAATTTGTTTGATCTTCTCCGCTTCGATCTCCGTGCCATCGTTGTATTTCAATGGCAGGTAGAGAGGGGTAAAAGGGGACGCGAACCTTTTCTCACGCGAAGGGATCGAGAAGCTGAAGAGGCGAGAAGTTCCGGATTCGGGAATCAAAGAGCTGCGGGCCAAGTCGCTTGTTGCTGGAATGGCGGATACTCGGATCTGCTGACCACGGAAACTGACACGGGTACAGCGGTGTTTCATCCATTCATGTCTGAGGGTTCGGAGAAATCAGTGAGGAACCGGGTTATCCCTCCGGCTGGTTTGTAGTTTCTTGACATCTGCACGCTTTGCCGTCCTTTCGACGACCAAAGCCTGATGCGAATCCGACTCGAGACCGACGCTTATTACTTGATCCTCCAAGCCGTCCAAGATAAAAAATATTCAATGGTTGTCTCTCGGGCGCACTTTGAGGAAGCCGATGCGATAAGCGAGATTGAAGAAAGACGAGAGATCATAGCTTTACTGGCGAAACTCGGAACAGCGGCTGAATGTGACATGGGAGCAACGAGAGCGAGAGCGGAATACCTCTACTCCAAGAATTTCGGCATTGCCGATGCCGCCCACGTAGCGTTCGCCGAGGCCACCGCAGAGGTCTTCGTCACGTGCGATGATAGATTGGCGAGGAAGTGCAGAAGAGAAAAGGTCGGAGTGAGAATGGTAAACCCGGTCGAATTCACTATCGCGGAGGACCTAAAGTGAAAGCCAGAGTATTTAGAGACGAGGAGCAGCTTATTACGAAAGCGGTCGATGTCTTGATAAAAGAACTTGGGCCGGTCGAGGCAAGCCGTTTCTTGGGTCTACCCAAGAAGAAACGTGTGGAGTCGGTTAAACGTCATCGTCAGTGGCAAGCCCAATTGCAGCGAGACAAGTTCCTCGAACGCATGTTCGGTACACGGTCCAGAGGCACTGCTAGGAAATAGCATCTTCACCGGGGAGAGAATAGGGAGAAGTCCAATATTCCCGGAAGAATTTTGGGGGTCGGCCGAACTATAAGCCGCTGAAAGAATTAAATGGCTTTGCGGCGGGATCCACAAACAAAAATGCCAGGGTCAATACGCACAATGGAGGTGGGCGCTCGGCCTTACGGGCCGATTATTAGATGGTCCTCTTTGGGACAAGGCCTGACGCCCCCAAATAAATCGTTTTCCTTTCGAGTCGGATTCAGCGTGGCGGCGTCGCGTCCGAGTGTGGTACATTGACAGCGAACGGAGAAAATTATGGCGTGGATAAGTCTCTGACCCTGACCACCTCGGGGGAAAGCTCCGCGTGCGAGACACCCGGATCGCAGTGGTTTTACTTCTGGAGTGGTTGGCAGCGGGTATGACAATCGCTGAGATCGTGCGGGAATGCCCCAGCCTTACTGAAGAGGCGGTTCGTGCGACATTGGAAGAATTGGCCCGGTCTGACTTGTTGACGCCTCGTGAAAATCCTCCTAGACGAGAACATGCCTGAATCTTTGCTGGTCGGCTGAACATCTTGGCCAGCAGGTTGACTCAGTTAATCATCTACCGCGGTAGGTTGGGTAGAATTTGAAAAAGGAGAAGCTCCACCATGAAATCGCCGAGGAAAAAAGCTCAACCCTTCTTCGATCCGAACGACGGATATTTCGCGAAACATCTGGAAAAGCTCGTTAAAACCCATGGAGGGAAGTGGGCTGTGATTGCCGGCGGCCGCTTAATAGGAGTTGGCATAGAAGAACAACTTAACAAGCTCTCCTCACTCGCCCGCAAACGATACCCTAAAGACATTCCTTTGATCACTCCCATTCCACGGCGCGAGGAGCTGGAGTGCATTCTGTAGTCTTTCCTACAAACTTCTTTATAAGCGTTGGCTGCCAATTATCCCGGTCCTCCTAACATGGCGCGCGGACTTTCCCTTCGAAGCGAAGCTTACCTTGACTCCGGTGCCTTCTATAGCATTTTCAAAATTGGGTTGCGGCCCAGCTTGGCCTTGATCTCTCCCGCGCAAAAGAGCGGATGTTTGTGGTGGCAGATGGGAGCTTCATTCCTGCCAGGATATGAAGGTTCCGATAGAGATAGCCGGCAAGCGGAAAATTGGGGAAGTCGCCTTTTCGGACCGATTAAACATCGGCTTCAACCTTCTTGGCAGGAAAGATGTTTTTGACGCCTTCGATGAAGTTATCTTTAGAGAATCCTCACGTCAAATTGAGGTGAGGTGGAGCTGAGATAAATGGGAGGCACCTGGATTACAAACCTCACGCACTTTCTGACAGGTGACGGCGAGATCGGACCGAAGTCCGGGCCGGCGAGAAAATTTGCCGAGTATTTTACCAAGATTGTTGTTGATGCGACCACGGAGCCTTGGGAGGAACCGCGAAAGACTCCGGTGAGGTGTCGCCGGCGCCCCGGCCGAAAGCCTTGTGCCGGCGTGATCGGAACGGATATCGACCCGGATACCGATGCCATTATATGGTGGTGTCCTGTCTGTGGAGATAACGGCACGATTAGCAACTGGCAAAGGTCACGTTGGGCTGCACGGGTGAGAGGCAGATTGGTCCTGCTGAAAAAACCCTAAGAATGCTTCGACTCGGCTCAGCATGAACGGAAAATCACTAAACGGAAAAGAGGGACATTCTACATTTCCCAGTGCTCGAACATCACTGACGTGTGGACTACGCCCCCCGAGGCATGACAGGGCTTTTCAGCGGAATTCACAAAGTAAAATGCCAGGGTCGATACGCACAATGGTCGCGTTCTCGGGCACCGTTCCCGACCGGGGAAGGGACTACACCGAGCCTAACATGAACGGCTACTCGGAGAAGCAGACGGCAAAAGTCTTCGAGCAGCCCGAATACCGCTTCCTGATAGTTGCTAATAAGTTTCAGACCGGCTTCGACCAACCGCTGCTGCACACCATGTATGTGGACAAGAAGCTGGGCGGGGTGAATGCCGTGCAGACGTTGTCCCGGCTTAATCGGACGCACGGTGAGAAAACCGAGACTATGGTTTTTGACTTTGCCAACGACGCCGAGGAGATCCGGAAAGCGTTTGAGCCCTACTACGAAACAACCATCTTGTCGGAGGCAACAGACCCAAACCTGTTGTACGAAATCCAGAACCGGTTGCGTGGTTTTGAGATTTTCGTAGATGCGGATGTTGAGGCTTTCGCAAGAGTTTACTTCGATCCGAAGGCGACCCAGGATCGGATTTATGCCGTCTTGGAGCCCATACGGCAAAGGATCCAGGAGGTTACTAACGAAGAAAAGGCCGACTTTCGCGGCCAGATCAATGATTATGTGCGGCTTTACGCTTTCCTCTCTCAGCTCCTGACCTTTGCGGACTCCGACTTGGAAAAACTCTATCAGTTCGGCCGTTATCTGCGCCGGTTGTTGCCGGTTGACCGAGACGAGCTTCCGCGTGAAGTGCAAAAGAATATCGACATGGAATCCTACCGCATCCAGCGAACGTCGAGCGGATCAATTAAGTTGGAGCGACAAGCGGGGCAACTGCAGCCGCAAAGGAGCAAGGAGCATTACGGTCCCGGACCGGAGGAGTTGGAGGCGCTGTCAAAAATCATTGCGGAGCTTAACGAACGTTTCGGCCTGAATCTGGGAGCGGAACATCGCATCACTCTTGACCAGATGATGAGCAGGCTCGACCAGGACCCGGCTCTTGATGCGAGCGCCAGGGTCAATACTCGGGAGAATGTGCGCCTTACTTTTGACCAGAAGGTGGAGGACGCGATCCAGGAGATTGTTGATTCCAACTTCGAGCTCTACAAACGGATCACCGATGACAGGGTATTTGGCGAGTCGATCAAAAACCTTTTGTTCGACATCTATCTTAGGAACCACCGGCAAGCTGAGGAGCTGCTCAAGCAGCGTGAGTCCAAGACTTTGGAATTCAAGTCGACCTTGCGTTGGAACTTGGAGCAGAGCCGCAAAGATTCGGCAGTCACCCATGCAGCCATAAAGACGATGGCTGCCTTTCTCAACACGGAAGGTGGAGATCTTCTTATTGGCGTGACGGATGATCGCTCAGTGCTTGGAATTGAGTTGGATGCTTTCGAGAATGAGGACAAGTTTATGCTGCACCTTAGCCAGATGGTCCGAAACACACTTGGAGACCGCGCCGGCACTTGCGTTGATCCACGGATGCAGGTGGTCAAAGGGAAGACGGTGTGCGTGGTCACCTGTCAACGAAGTCCCGAACCGGTGTTCATGAAGACCAAAGACATGCCGGACGGAAGCAAGGGTGACTTTTACGTCAGAAGCGGGCCGGGGACGGTGAAATTATCGGCAGAAGACAGCGCGGAATACATTAAAACTAGATTACAGAGAACAGTTGCTGCCGTTACAGCCGGTTCGAACCAGCAAAATTCGTAGGCTTATGAAGGAGAGAACAAGGGAGAGCGACATTTTCCCGCCAGGCCGCGCGGAGATTTTCTTTGCTTCTCACATTCCTCTGCCGTCAGGCCTCTATCCGGATACCATGTCTAATTGGAGGAGCTATATGAAGATTATACTTAGTGCATTGCTCGCAGCGCTGCTTTGCTCATGTCAGGCCGCTGGGGTTACACCTCTCGCAGGTCCGACCCTGGGTCAAGACTTGGATGGTACGCTTGGGAAGATCAAGACATCGGGCAGCCTGATTATCGGCTGGCGTGAGTCCGCGCCGCCGTTCTCCTTTCCAGGACCGGACAGACGGCCGGTGGGTTACTCCATTGATCTCTGCATGCACGTCGCAAGCGCCGTTCAGCAGCAGCTCGGGCTGGCGAATCTCAAGCTCGACTGGGTGCCGGTCACGGCGGAGAACCGGATCGACATGGTCGCGCAGGGCAAAGTAGATATCGAATGCGGCACGACCACGGCTAGCCTTTCGCGTCAAGAGAGGGTGGACTTCAGCCTGATGACTTTCGTGGACGGGGGAAGTCTGCTGACCACATCAGACGCCAATCTCCGTGGCCTGTCCGACCTGGCAGGTAAGCGCATCGCGATCATCCCCGGCACCACCACCGAGACGGCCCTAACCAAGTTCCTTAAGGAGGAGTTCATCACCGTTCAGGTGGTCAACGTCAAGGACCATTTGGAGGGGCGCGTCGCGCTGGAGGAAGGCCGAGCGGATGCCTTCGCCTCGGACCGCGGTGTCCTGATAGGCCTCGCGGTAACGGCGAAGGATCCGGCGCGCTTCGCCCTGGCGAACGTCCTTTTCTCCTATGAGCCCTACGGGTTCATGCTGCGCCGCAACGACGGCGCTTTCCGCCTCGCAGTGAACCGAGCCCTGGCCGGTCTCTACCGCTCGGGCGCCGTCGCGCCCATCTACGAGCGCTGGTTCGGCGCCTTCGGCAAGCCGAGCCCGGCAATTCAAGCCATGTATCTCCTGAATGGGCTGCCGGAGTAGCGCCGGCGGGCTTGTTGGAATGAAAGTTAGTCTTTTTCGAGTGGTGCTGAGCAATTTTTACGGGCGCAGCCAAGGTCCGACCTATCCGTGCCGCAGACCGTTTCCCTGTTCTGAACGGTGGAGTCTCATTCCTCCGAGACGGAGGCGCGGCGCGGTATTGAGGGGCGGTTGACGTGACTACGCTTCGCGGCGACGATATTCCAGCGGCGTTATGCCCGTCCAGCGTTTGAATGCGCGGTTGAAAGCACTGACTTCGGAATAGCCGAGAAGAAACGCGATTTCGGTAAGCGTGTGCTTGCGCTCTCTTAAGTAGCTGACTGCAAATCGCCGGCGCGTATCGTCTACCAGCGTCTTGAATACCACTCCGTGTTCCTTAAGCCGCCTCTCTACTGTACGCGGGCTCATCGCTAGTTTCTTTGCGACCTGTGCGAGTTTAGGGTGTCCATCCCTCATCAACTCCGAGACGGCTTTTCTAACGGAGGCCAGCAGGTCATCTTCCCGCGACATTTCATTTAAGATGCGCTCCACCTGTTGCTTTAGAATACCGTAGAGCCGTTGATCGGCAGCCGGCACCTGGCGCTCGACGAACTCACGCTCGACAACCAGAGCGTTCGTCGCGCAACTGAATGAAACCGGCGCGCCGAAGACTCGCAAATGCTCAGAGGTGTGGAGCGGTGGTGCATGGGCGAACTGAACCTCGCGCGGCGTCCACTGGCTTCCGGCCATGGTGCGGAGGGTGTTAAGGGCGACTGCCATACTGTATTCATTGTGCTGGCGCGCGGGTTCGATCCCCAACCCAGCCAGCAAGAACCGAAGGTGCGCTTGTGGCCCCTCGATTCTGAAAGACAGATTGGCGGCCTCGTTGTGGATATGGAGATACCGTTCGGCGTTTTCGATAGCGGCCGCTAATGTGGGGGAGTTAAGTACTACGTAGGCGAGAGGGCCAATATTCTTGGGGTTGTATCGTTCACCAAAGTGAAGCCCGAAACAGTCGTCCGCTGTCGCGCGCGCCGCCTCCTCCAGAAGCCGAGCAAAGGTAGAACTCGCAATAAAGCCGTCCGCATTCCTGAACGCCGAGCGCTCTAATCCGACTTCCCGCAGAATCGGGTCAGGATTTCGACCGGTTGCCGCAATGGTCTCAAGGAGACCCGTCGTGGCTGCCACAGAAATCATCGGTCTCGTATGCACAGACGTAAAACTCTTCCGTTCGTCTTTAATTCGAACTGGCGACAACTGT
>JBOHVR010000764.1:0-6309 GCA_050735755.1 Binatia bacterium | reverse complement strand
TGGCCCTGAACTCTCTCCCGGCACGGTATTTATTTAACGGCGTTACGCTAGGGTTAGTGACGTGGACCCTGCCGGGTATCCAGATGCCCGGCGGGATAGCTGGGTTTTTGCTTGTGACAGGTGTCTTTAGCCTGATAAGCGATTTGGTCCGCTGCGTGGGGTGGCTATTAACTTGCCCTCTAGTCCTGGTTACTCTCGGCCCTCTTAAGGTTCTGCAAAACATGCTGATTCTAATACTGACCGCCTGGCTTAGCAGCCGGTTAGGGACAGATTTTAAAGTAGACGACTTGATGTCGGTATTCTGGGCGGCCCTGCTTGTCAGTGCAGTTCGATTCATTCTGACCGAAAGCGCACGTCTTTATGACGCCAAACGAAGCCTGCGCAGACAGCGGCGTTGGATCGAGGAAATGGAACGGGCGCGAGTGTGGCTGGCCGAGCAAATTGCTAACTGGCGAAGACTGGCTGAGCAACGGGAACAGCTCATTAGCGAACAGGAAGCATGGATTGAAGAACTGCAGCGCGCGAAAACATGGTTGGGTGAACAAAGAGATCACTGGCGCCGGATAGCTGAACGGTAGAGTTGCCGTTAGAATATCCCGCCCAATCACCCAAATCCTTCATGGCACTTCTACGCTTGTATAAATTCAAACACCGGACATTGAGTCAGGGAAAACCTTCCTGCCCTTGGCTGTGGTTGGATCAATGACGACGTCCCGCTTCTTGCTCTCCACGCGGTCACACTCAATTCATAGAGGGCTATCCATTGTCTTCGGGGTGAGCCTGGCTATCAGTTTTACCAGTTATTTCGTGGTTGATTTCTTGGACGGCTGGAGTCAGTGGCTGATAGCCGTGATTCTCCTGGGTGCTGTGACTATAAGCCTGGCTCATTCGATTTTAAAGGGTTGGGCTCGGCAGTTGATGGCGATTCCGATGAGTACCCATGCAGTGTTCTTAGTTCTGTCATTAGCTCTTGCCACGCTGTTTGCTGCCGTCAGGTCGGATCAGGGATTGTCCGCCGTCTGGATCAAGGCGGCGGGCGGGCTTGTGGGGCAGGAAGCCCCTGTCTCGGATCGTTTGGCTTGGGGTAAGCACTATTCGGCATTTGAACTCCACGCTGCCGTGAACAACGATCGCCAATGGATGTGGCGGGCCCATGCGGAGATCCCGGAGGTCGTGAGAATCTTTGGAGGTACACTCACTTTATTGATAACGCAGCCCGAATGGGCGGTCTTCGATAAGGAGAGGCGTGTCTACCAAGGCGGCGACGGCGTCGAGCTGCAGTTTCTGGTTGATGGTGGCAACGCCACGGACACAGTCGGTCGTGTTAACCTAAATCTCCATGCGCGCTTGGACCACCGCCTCTGGCAGAGGGTGAAAGTACCGATTCCAGCCGGCAGTCGACGCTTGATGGCGGAGGCCTTGCCTGGGCCACCGGGAAGCAACAACTGGAACGATCGGGTTTTCGTCGGTGTTGAAGACATCCGCAGTTCTTTGGCGACGATTAGCCGGCCGGCGGACTCGGTCCTGCTCGCACTCGTACTCTATATTTTCGGGTTGGCGCTTTACTCTGCGGTGGGTCGGTTGACACGGTTATTGCCCGTAGGTCCGTTAGCCAGGACCTTATCATACAGCGCCGTTCTTTGGCTCTTTCTGGTTGCAGTGCGCGCGGTGAGTGTGGCGCTTGCGGGTGAGTCGGAAGTGGATATTTTCTCCGGCGCTTCAATCGTCATGTTATCCGGCTCTTATGATCTCTTGTATGTTGGAGCGCTTACCGGAACCTTTGCGGCTTTGCTGTGCTTGTTTCGCCGCGGCGTCAAGGCGCAACGTATGCTTTACGGCCTTTTCGCTGTGACCGCCTTGCTTTCCCTTTCTGCGGGGATTCTTAACGTCAAGGCATCCCATGCGCTAGGAGGGCCTTTTAACTATCAGTGGCTTTATTATTCCGAATTTCTCGCTGGTCACACCGCGCGCACGTCTCTTTTTGCTTATGTGTCATGGACATTGCTAGTGGTTCTACTGGCGACAAACTTGGCGTTCTTGGCTGTAGCCTCCCCCTTAAGCCGAAGCCTCGGCCGCCGAGCGCAGCAAAAACCGGAGCTGGCGTTCTCGGTAGCTGCGATTCTTTATGTGGGTATTTACTTGTCATCTGCGGTTTGGTCTGGAACCGAAAGGGATTACGACAAAGTCCGGCTCGCTAATCCCGTCGTCTCATTTGTCGAGTCAATGGTAACATCGGCAAGGGGCCCCAAGTTGTTCACGATGGCGACAAGCGCAGGTACGGAGGATTTTCAGCCGGCCGCGGGCAGAATGCCGGAGACCGCTCTGGGGGTAGGCGCGAGACGCCTCGGGATCAGAAACGTCATCATTTTTGTGCTGGAATCAGTAGCCGCAGACTATGTCTACGGAGAGAACGCGATTCCGTCCGGCGTCATACCCGAAATCAAAAAATATCAGCGGCATGCGGCGGTATTCGAGAATATCTACGCCCACGCTCCAGCTTCCAATAAGTCACTGGTTTCGATGTTGTGTTCAGTTTATCCGTTGATCTCGTATAAGAGCCTCACCCAAGAAAACCCACACGCCCGGCTGACATCCATCAGCGCGATCTTGAAGCAGCAAGGTTACCGAACCGGGTTTTTTGCGTCGGGAGACACGCGCTTTCAACGCGGGGATGAGTTCTTGTCGCATCAGCGCTTCGATCTGATGGTTAGCTACAAGAATTTGCGCTGCGAGAAGAAGAGCTTCACTTACAGCAATACGGAGTGGCCGTTTCAGAATAGCTATGACGATGAATGCATACTGGAACCTTTTACTACGTGGGCCGGAAACCAGGACCGGCGCGCTTTTTTTGCTGTCTTATGGCCGGTTCAAACCCACCAGCCCTATTCCATAGCGGGACGCGAAAATAAATTTGCTGTGGCGTCGGAAGCCTTCAACCGGTATTTAAACGCCCTGCGCCATACCGATCGGATTCTGGGGGAGCTTTTGGCGTGGCTGGAATCCCGGCAGTTGCTAGAATCCACGATCGTAGTGGTTGTGGGCGATCACGGCGAGGCTTTTGGACAACATGGCCAATGGACTCATGCGTCGCATATCTACGAAGAGAACGTCCGTGTTCCTTTACTGTTGATCAACCGGCGGCTTTTCAATGCGCAGAAATACGAAAAGATCGGGGGGTTAATCGATATCGCGCCGACGATTATGGAACTCCTGCAAATTCCCCCGGCGGATACCTGGCAAGGCCGCAGTTTGTTTAGTCCGGACCGAGGCCAGCGCACGTACTTCTTTGCTCCTTACACACGCTTTCTTTTCGGGCTACGCGACGAAAACTTAAAACTCATCCTGGACGGCGGGAGCAACAACTACGAGGTTTATGATCTGCAGGGGGACCCAAAGGAAAAAACGAACCTGGCGCGAAAAATGCCGGAATTTGTTCGCCAGGGTGAGCAGCGACTTGCCGCATGGGTGCAATATCAGAACAGGTTCTTCGACAAAGTGCTCGGGAAAAAGCCGGCGGGGCGTAAGGCGGAATCATGAACTCGCCCAAAGTGTCGGTTCTCATGCCCGTTTATAACGGGGAGCACTACCTGCGCGAAGCGGTCGAGAGCATTTTGACGCAAACTTTTGCCGACTTCGAGTTCATCGTTATCAACGATGGCTCCACCGACAAGACCGCCGAGATTCTACGCGAGTATCGCGACCCGCGCATCGTCGCCCTGAAGCATGAGAACAACCGTGGAATTGTGGCCGCGCTCAACTACGGATTGGAGGTCGCAAGCGGGGAATTTGTGGCCCGCCACGACGCCGATGATGTGTCGTTGCCGGATCGCTTGCGGTCCCAGGCGGCTTTTATCAACGACCATCCTGAGGTGGTTGTCCTCGGCTCCGCTTACGCCGTCATCAACGAAGAAGGGCAGCAAATGCTCATTGCCCGGCCGCCCGTGACGGACACGGGTATCCGCTGGCAGATGCTCTTTCATAACGCCTTCTGTCACGGAGCCGTCATGGTGCGGAGACAGCTTTTGCGACAGCGCGGGCTATCTTATGACCCTGCGGCCCGGCACGCCGAGGATTACGACTTCTGGTCGAAAGTACTTGCCTTCGGGGCCGGACGAAACCTCGACGAACCCTTGGTGAAGCATCGTCTCCATTCCGCCCGGATTGGTTCGGTGGCGGCCGCCGAGCAGCAGCGTGCAGCGGATGCGATTGCGGAGAAAAACATCCACAGCCTCGGAGTCTTCGTCGCACACCCGGAGCTGAAAAAACTGCGCGCCTGGTTTGACGAATTTCCCGCACAGCTCGGTGACGAGGACCTTCATGCGTGTAAGCTCCTCTTGGATATTCTGTTCGCGTTCAGGAAGAAGAATGGGGAAGATACCGCGACGATTAGAGTTCTGCGCCGGCGGTGGACCAGTTTTATCGTCAGCACGGTTTCGCTGGGCCAGTTCGGCGCCACACGGCGTTTGGGTTTGTGGCAATCCCTGCTGCGCGAAGACACGATCGAGGTTCTGCGTGCTTTGTTACGGCGCGCCCGGCGCCGGCTGAAGATCTCTCCCGCGCCGGCGACGCCGGTCTAGGCGGCGCTGATCGTGCTGCGGCTCACTGCTTCTTTCGTTATCGTTGCGATGCTTTTTGCCATCACGGGAAGTTTGACTCTCTTGTTTGCCACGCGCGAAGGAGTCGGTGTCTCGCCGGACTCGACCTATTATCTTGCCGCCGCGCGAAGTCTCATGAATGGACAGGGTCTCACGGCGCCGGCGCTCGACGGGGAAATGCGGCCGCTGACACAATTTCCGCCGTTATTTCCCGCCCTCATTGCGCTGGCGGGAATAGCGGGCATTGAGCCATTGGCTGCGGCCCGGTGGATCAACGGCGCGTTTTTTGCCGGTAATATCTTTCTCGTTGGATTGATTCTGTATCGCCTTACCCGTGGTTCCTTCCTGGTTTCTGTTTTGGGCGCGTTCCTTACGCTTACTGCAGTCGATTTGCTCGAGATTCACGCGATGGCATGGACCGAGCCGGGATTTATCTTTTTAATTCTCGCCGGGTCTTTGTTGTTGGGCGCCTACCTTGCGGAAGGAAATCCTGTTTTGATCTTCGCTGCGGCGACTGCGGCGGCGCTGGCCTTGCTGGATCGTTATGCCGGCATCAGCTTCGCGCTGGCCGGGGTGATAACGTTCCTCATCCGGCAAACAAAGAGCCGTCGCTGCAGAATCGCCGGCGCCGGCATTTTTTTTCTGCTCAGCACGTTGCCCGTCGCGCTATGGGTTCTGCACAACAAGATCGTCGCGGGCTCCGCTACCGACAGAGAGGTCGCCTGGCACTTTCTTTCCTTTGCCCACGTCAAATCCGGCGCTGGGACTCTGCTGAACTGGTTTTTGCCCCAAACCGTGACCGGGTACCTGGCTCAGCGACCGGCATGGGCGGCAGCGGCTTCAGCGGGTATCGTGCTTGCAGCGCTCGCAGGATCCGGCTTATGGAGACGGCGGAACTGGAGGCTGCTGATCGATGTGCCGCTGGCGCAGGTATTATCGGTCTTTACCGGCGTTTATACGGTATTTGTTGTTTGTTCGATTACGTTCTTTGACGCGCGCACGCTGCTTGACAGTCGCATCCTCGCTCCGGTTTTCATTTGCGTCATGATCCTCATTCTCTATCTGGTCCATTCCAGGTTGCGGTCAGCGACAACGTCGAAGGCTTTTTGCCTTTGCGTGGCTTTTTTTACGGCGTTTTTTGTCGGGTCCTATTCTGCCCGCGCGGGGATGTGGCTATCATCCGCGCGCCAAAACGGCTTTGGAACTCGCAGCTACGCAAGCAAGGTCTGGCGACAATCCGAACTGATTGAGGAGATTCGCGGCCTTCCGGCGCATTTGCGGCTCTATACCAACGGCCCGGAAGTCATTTATTTTCTGCTTGGAAAGCGCGCCCGGCTGATTCCGGCCAAGGCGAACCGATATAGCCAATTGCCCAACGAACGCTATCTCTCGCAGTTGAGCGCAATGGCGAATGACCTCGAGAGCAAAAAGGGAGTTCTCGTATACTTCAAGACGATCGGCTGGAGATCGTATGTGCCCACCGAGGACGAGCTAACGAAAAACCTGCCGCTTGTGCCCCTGGCGACGCTGCCGGAGGGATCGATTTATCAGTGATTCGCACCGGGCGTCGTCGCCAACGAAATTTTGACTTGAAGCTGGGCCGGATGGGAGGTTTGGCCGCCCTACCGGCGCAGGAAATCAGATGAATTTCCAGGTATATACTAGCGAGTGCAGTGTCTCACGCTGTTGGTACTTTATCCGGAGTATACCACCA
>JBOHVR010000763.1:0-12596 GCA_050735755.1 Binatia bacterium | reverse complement strand
TTTCAGCATGGCCTATTGCCTGGCGGTTGCCCTACTTCACGGCCGCCTGACTGCGGAGGATTTTACGGACGAAATCGCCCGGGGTGCGAAGCTGAGAAAACTCATTCAACGCGTTCGCAACAACGCGGGTTCCCAGTCTGTAACCGTTTTTCTAAGGAACGGAGAGACCTTAACGGAGCCGCTGCTTCCGGTGCATGATCTTCGCGAATGGGGTGAAGTGGTTGACAAGTTTAACGGTTGCGCGATGAAGGTTTTATCCGATTCCCAACGCGCAGCCGTTGTTGATCAAGTCGCCCACCTCGAGCAAATACCCTCGGTAATTTGCTTAGCGGAATCCCTTCGCGCCCAGAGCAGGTAGGCGCAATCGCGGAGCCGGCCCGAAACGATCTTGACCGGTTTCTCGGAATCGTTTACCTTTGCGGTCGTTACCTCTAAGAAAACTTTTAAAGGAAAATACCCATGATTCATGCCTTAAAGATGCGGCCGCAATTGGCCGCGTGCATAGCTCTCGCTATTTTTTTCGCGCTTGCGCGCCCGTCCGAGCTAAACGCGCAGCCTAAGACAAAAACCGTCACCATCGCTCACGGCGTCGATCTGGAGTCGATAAATCCCTACTGGCACAACACCACTGCGAACTATGCCGTCTGGCGCCATTTTTTGGAGCCTCTGGTTGAATACGACTTTATTAAGCGCAGGTACGTCGGAGTGCTGGCCGAGTCTTGGTCCGGTAACGAAAAGGGATGGACCTTCAAGCTGCGGAGGAACGTGAAATTTCACAACGGCGCCGAGTTGACCGCCGCCGATGTCCTCTATAGCATCAAGAGATCGCTCGACCCGAAACTCAGCCGCCAGCGCAATCTCGCCAAGATCGTCCGGTCGAGCCAAGCGCCCGATCCTTACACCGTGGTCATTTCCACTACAAAGCCGGTGGTTTCCCTTCTGGATTTTATCGATAACCTCTACATCCTGAGTGAAACGGCGGCCAAGGAGTCCGGGGATGAGACGACTGGGAAAAAACCGATCGGCACCGGCCCCTTCAAGTTTGTCGAGTGGTTGCGCGGCGAGCGCGTCGTGGCGGAAAAGAATCCCCAGTATTGGCGCGGCGCGCCAAAAATCGACCGCATTATCTGGAAGCCGGTTGCCGAGGATGCCGCCAGGCTCGCCTTGCTCGAATCGGGGCAAGCAGACCTGGTGGCCAATGTTCCACCCCACGAGACCGATCGGTTCAAAGGCAACCCCGCGGTTAGAATCGAAGAAGTCAGAAGCGCGAGAATCATCTTCCTTTTACTCGACCCCGCGCACAAGCCGCTCGACAACAAGTTGGTGCGCCAGGCCATTCATTATGCGATCGATAAAGATGCGCTCGTCAAATACGTTTTGGACGGAAAGGCCTATCGCCTCGATGGCGTATTAGGACCCCACGGCATCGGCGAGGATCCTTCGTTCAGGCCCTTTTCCTATAACCCTCAAAAGGCGAAGCAGCTTCTGGCGGCGGCGGGGTTGGCGAACGGATTCGAAATTGATTTCTATACCTCCATGGGAAGATACACCAAAGACCGCGAGGTAGCTCAAGCCATAGCGGGACAACTGGCCAAAGTCGGGATCAAGACGCGTTTTCACAGTCCCGAATGGGGCGTCTTCAACGACCTTCATCGGTCCGGCAAGTGTCCGATCTGCTTCAGGGGGCGCGGGACCGTTGTCGACCCGGATGATTTTCTCAACGAATACTTCGAGACCGGCGTATCGAAGAGGTTGTCGTACTCCAATCCGAAGTTCGACAGCCTCCTGCAACAGCAACGGCAGATATTCGATTTTGACAAGCGCGAGCCGGTTCTCCGATCAGCGCTAAAGATCCTCTTGGACGACGCGCCGATCGTGTCTCTGTACAATCCGGTTGACATCTACGCGGTTAACCGGCGTCTGATCTGGAAGCCCTCCCCGAAAGACTACATCAATGTAACCGAAGCGGATCTGGCGGCTAAATAAACCGCGGAGAAAGTGACATGAAAAACCCAAGCTCAATGAACCCCAAACTGCAAGCGCTCCATGAAGCGCTGGAAAGAATCCGGGTCGCGCCGGCTTATGAATCCGGCAAGTGGTTTGTGGGACCGCTGAACTTCGCTCCCGAGGCGCGCGCCGGAATGAATCTACCGGAAAGGGTCGAAATCTGCGATGTCACCCTGCGCGAAGCGTCGCAGGGCTACTTCACGGAAGAGCAATACGTAGCTCTGGCAGGCGCGTTGGATCAAGCCGGCGTGGCGGTCATTCAGTTTCTGACACCTAAGAGTGAAAGCGCAACAGACGAAGCCGTCATGGCTCTCAAGCAACTAGCTAAAACCGGACTGAAGGCCAAACTTCAGCTTTATGGCGTCGCGTCTGAATCACAAATGGATCTCGCAAGAGATCACGGGGTTGAGATTATCTCGTATACCATCTTTCCGCTCCCGGAATGGCAGCCCATCTATGCCGCTTCCAGAACAATGGAAGACCGCTCGGAGGCGGTGGAAAGGTCGCGCTCCGCCGACAGCGAACAGGCGCTCTTGGAGCACGTTGAAAGAACGGCAGAGGCGATCAGGAAGCGCGGGTTGAAGCCGCGCCCGATCGCTAACTTTTTCTCTCTGGCGCCGCTGGCTTTCCTGCGCAAACTTGCCCAATGCTGTGAGCGGGCCGGGGTTTACGCCCTCACGTTTGTCGACGCCGCCGGGAGCATGGGCCCTGCCGGTTGCCGGTATGTGATTTCCGAAGTGAAGAAGGCTGCGCCCGCGCTCACGCTTGGCATGCACACCCACAACGATCTCGGCCTGGCGACCGCCAACGCGCTGGCAGGTGTCGAAGCCGGCGCTTCTCAAGTGGACGTCACCATTAATGGGGCCGGACCTCGCGCCGGCAACGCCACCCTGGCGGAAGTGACGGTCGCTCTGGAGTCGCTTTACGGAGTGAAAACGGGCATCAATCTCAAAACACTCACGGGTCTTTCCAAGCTGTTCGAAGACCTGTCGCGGTGGCCCACTCCAAAAGACAAACCGCTCGTGGGAGATTACGCTTTCACCGATGCAAGCGAAACCCATAGTTTTCTGTTGCAGGCGGATCCTCTATTGTTCGCGCCCGTCCGGCCCGAGCTCATCGGCAACAAGAGGCGCAGCCATCTCACCTTGGGCTCCGGCGACAATACGCTAAGAATGCGTTTCAAGGAGCTTGGGATCAGCGTTGCGGAAGAAAAGCTGCCCGAGATCTTAAAGCGAGTCAAGTCGGAACTGAGAGCGCGCAGACGAGTCCTTACGGAGGAAGAACTCCGAGATTGCCTGAATCAAACAGAGCGAGGTTAAAGAAAGTTATGAGCGTAACGGTCCTAATCACCGGCGCGAACGGCTTTATCGGCTCGCACACGACATTGTTGCTGGAATCCTTGGGTCACACGGTTGTGCCGCTGGATGTGCTCCCGCGTTCGCGCGACCTTTCCCTCCTGCCGATCAAGACGCCGAGTATTCTGTTCGATGCAACGGATTCCGCTCAGTTTCGCGACCTCTGCGCCAGCAAAAAGCCCACTCATATTTTCCACGCGGCCCATCCGCCGCGGGACGAGAACCCCCAGGTGCTCGATTTCGTCCTGAAAGCGACAGGCAACGTGCTCGAAGCCGCCATGAAACTAAAGGCACAGCGCGTCGTTTACGCCAGCTCCGGCGCGCTCTACGGGCAGCTCCGCAAAACAGATGGGAGTCTCATCAAAGAGACTGATCTCATTTCCGTTTATCCCACTTACTTTTACCGCTCGGCCAAAATGGTCTCCGAGTGGCTGGGCGATTACTATTCGCAGCAGCACGGAGTCCGCTTTGTCGCGCTCCGTTTCAGCTCGGTTTACGGACCGGGCTTGGGCCGCGGAATTCCCCTGGAACTCAAAAAGGGAGTCGTCGGCCTGCACTGCAAGCCGTATCTGACGCGAATCCCTGACGATCCCGTCTATGTTACCGACGTGGCCGAGGCCGTGCGGCTCGCCTTTTTCAGCGAAAGCCCTTTGAGTCGCGCCTACAATATCGGGATCGGAAAAGGTTACTCCAATGAAGACCTGGAAACGGCCATCCGCAAACACCTGCCGGAGATTTCATTTGAGATCGGCAAACACCCGCTATCGGCAACCGTCGGACCCCACCGCGACCGCGACGTGATCGACATATCACTCGCGCGCGCGGAGCTGGGCTTCAAACCCAAGTTCGATCTCGACGCAGGAATTGCGGCCACCGGAGACTGGCTGAGAAAAGAAAGAGGCCATCTTAAACCGTAGGGCCCGGTTGCGGAGATGGCATGCAGAAGGGACCTGTCCGGCCCCGCGTCTGGCCCTCCTTGCATCCGTCGCCGCAGAATCAATGTGACCGAAGCGAAACCTCGGCATCAACCGGTTCATACCGATCTCCTCAGCCTTGGGCGCGCTGCACGATCCCGCTTTTCGTCCCGTAGACACCATTGACGCGCCCATGCCGCGATGTCTCCGCGCCGCGCAAACCAGACCTCCTCGTGATTTTTCGCGTAAGCGACAATTTTTTCGAACGTGTCGATCAAAGGGATACGCGATGACAGGTAAGCGTGCGTGATCACGCTCAGCATACTCGGCTGCTTGCGGCCGGTTTTGTAACGATAATCGAATTCATCCTTGAACTTGGCAAAGAACTCGTGGCGCGACTCCCCTTCCTGCATGCGGTGGTCATTGAGCGTGTATTGGTGCGGGACTTCAATGACGATCTTCTCCCCCACCACGATCGGATACGGCATCTCGTCGTCATGAAAGTCGCAGTGATAGAGTAAGCCGGCGTCGGCAATCAGCCCCAAGGTGTTGTCCGTCGAGCGAACTCCGGGAGACGACCAACCTGTGGGAGACTCTCCGGTGACTTTTCGGATCGCCGCCACCGTTTTCTGGATGTTTTCTCTCTCTTGCTCCCGCGTCAGCATGTACAATCGCTCGCCCTGATCATAGCCATGCGCCACCAGCTCATGCCCGCGCGCGTGGCATTCTTTCACCCACTCAGGGTAATACTCGCAAGTAAGCCCGTTTACCGGAAGACTGACCTTGACGTCGTATTTATTGCAGATATCCAACAATCGCTTGAGACCCACCTTGGCGCCGAACTCGCGAAAGGTCTCCGTCGAATAGTCCCGCTTGCACAAGGCATTGGCAGGCAGCGGCGACTGCAAAGCCTCGCCGCGCGTCGGCTTGGTTCGATCCCATGCCTCAAAGGCGATTGCCAGAACAAAAGCGACGCGCGCGTTCTTAGGCCAGGCAAATGGCCGCTGCGTCATGTCCTACTCCTCTTCGCGAAGTGGCCCAAGCTAAACTTGTGAGTCTTTGAAGTCAAGCGGAGATGCTAACAATAGAAATGAGCAGAATAGGCTTCCCGCGACGGCGCAGATTTCTCCGCCCGCAAACTGCGGAGAGCACGGCGCCAAATTTCTTCTGCCGTCAGGCAGCAGCCCGATATTTTCTTTTCTTAGCGGGTTTTTTGCTCGCGCGAACGGGGCTGTGATCCGCTTCGGCAGGTCGATCTAACAATTTCTTTTCCGGCTGCATCAACCCGCGGCGAAGGGTGTTGCGCTCCAAGTCCAAAAACGCGCATATGTTTTCAAATGAGAAAACCCAATCGCTGCCTTCCTCCACAATCCAATCTCTTGCTTCGCGGGAGAAGCGCTTGCCCGCGCTGCTCTGCGCCAATCCATGTTGCTGCACCCACATGATCGCATCTTCCAAAACCGCCCACATGAGCATTTTCTCCGGCATATGAGCCAGTTTGCCCCTGGCATTGTCGGAATATTCAAGAGCGACAATCGGATCCGGCTCAAATAAGGGGCTTTCCTTTGCGGACAAGCGCGTCTCAGAAGCCATGAGAACCGAGCCCCCCTTTCATATGTTCCAGCCGCCTGATTCTCTCTTCCAGCGGCGGATGGGTGCTGAAGAGAGTCATTAATCCGCCCGCCGTTAGCGGGTTCACGATAAACAGATGCGCCGTCGCCGGATTCGCGTCCATGGGCATGGTTTCCACCCCGCGTTGAAGCTTCCTGAGCGCGTTGGCGAGACTCACAGGATCGCCCGAAATGGCCGCCCCGGTCGCGTCGGCGCCAAATTCGCGGCTCCTGGAGATTGCCATCTGTACGAGGAGAGCAGCCAACGGAGCAATGATTATCATAGCCAACGCCACGATGGGATGGGCGCCGCCTCTCTCGTCGCTGCTTCTTCCGCCAAAGATCAGTCCCCACTGGGCAATATGGGCCAACATTGAAATAGCCCCTGCCATGGCTGCGGCAATCGTCCCGACCAGGATGTCGCGGTTCTTGACATGCGATAGCTCGTGGGCGAGGACCCCACGCAGCTCGTTCTCATTCAAGATGCGGAGAATGCCTTGCGTAACAGCCACAGCAGCGTGCTTTTCATTTCTCCCCGTAGCAAAAGCATTCGGCGCCTCCTGGGCAATCAAATAGAGTTTGGGCATGGGCATCCGCGCCCTAAGGGCCAGCTCTTGTACAATCTCGCGCAATTTTGGCAGGTCAGATGGGCCAATCTCTCGAGCCCCGTACATGCGCAAAACAATTTTGTCGCTGAACCAGTAACTTACGCCGTTCATGATTAGGGAAAAGAGAAAGGCCAAAATCATGCCTCCCTCCCCCCCGAGCGCTCCCCCTGCTAGCACTAGAAGAATCGTTAGCAGCGTCATTAAAAAAGTGGTTTTAAGTGTATTCATTGCGACTCCTTGACTGTGATATCAAAAGCAATTGAGCCCGGATTCATGCCGGCGCCACCGATAGTGAGAAAGGCCAATTTTCCATTTGTCCTTCCGAAGTCGTTAGACCTATACCCATCGGGTTAGTTTTTGGTAAATCGAGGCTACTCAGCCGATTCTTTTGTAATCGCCTGAGTTAATACGGGGCCCCGCACCCCGGGCCCGAGTTGAATTATGAGAGGTTTACAGGCGAAAAACGCTTGTTCGCTGGAAAACGCTCGTCTTGTAGAAAGGGCTTGAGAGCGGAGCTTCATTGATCCAGCCCGCGAGCGGGATCTGATGAGTTGCCGTATTAGAGATGCTCAGGTTCTTGATTGATGATAGCTTTCCTCTTAGCAGTCGCCCGAGGAAACCGAATACGTCGCGGCTATTTTGGGAGCGGTCCAAGTCATCACTTGACGCAAATGCCTGTACGGGCACCTTGAAATTGACGAAGCACCCTTCGGCAGGAAACGAAAAAGCGGCAAAAAACAGGAGCGTGAGGACAAAAACCGTCTTTTTGGCCATTGCTAAGAGCAACTAGCAAGGCGGACCGAAGATGTCAACTGTCTCAAGGGTCAGCCATGCCCAGTTGAGAAGCGCTCTAAATCAGCTTACGAAAGCATTTGGCCGCAAGACTGATATGCCTCAAGTTCTGCTGCAGAATATCTGATCGCGATCATGATATGAGATCTGAATTTTTGACAGTCTGCTTATTGTCCGCAGCGGAGGTCGTCAGGAGCGGAAAATCTCTGCCCTACCCTGATGTCATTCTTGACGACGAAAAAGATCCGCACGTTTGCTTTTAGGCATCCTGTTCGCGAGGCAATCGGGCGTTCGGGCGGTCGTATTGTTGCGCTGGGTCATAGAGATGACGTTCGTCGGCGGCGAGATTAAATCTCCGGCATGAAGTCCTTCGCTCTTTCAACAGCAGAACGGCGAATGGCGCAATCGGTCGATTGTGTTCCAGTTCGTGTTTTGATACATCGTTTTCAGGACCCTCAAGCTGAAGCGAAAAAAATAAAACTCTCGGAGGTCGACAAATGAGCACTCTCGAAGGACAAAAGGCTCCAGCGTTCACTTTGGAAGGCAGCGACGGAAAGAAGCATTCGCTGGCGGATTATCAAGGAAAGACGGTCGTTCTCTATTTTTATCCCAAAGACGACACTCCTGGATGCACGAAGGAAGCCTGCGGCTTTCGGGATTCGATCCAGACGGTAACGGCATCGAAGGCCGTCGTTTTAGGCGTGAGCAAAGACAACCTTGAATCGCACAAGCAGTTTATCGATAAATACCAATTGCCTTTTACGCTGTTATCCGATCCGCAAACAGAAGTCATGAAGAGTTATGGCGCGTGGGGGGAGAGAAAAAACGCCGAAGGCAAAACCGTAGAGGGAGCTATTCGTTCGACGGTCGTGATCGGGCCCGATGGAAAAGTTCTACGCCATTGGTCCCCGGTTCAAAACGCCGAAGCGCATCCGCAAGAGGTTCTGGAGTTCTTGCAAAACTAGCGTCGCAGTTTTTCAGACTGGGGAGTTGCTCCGCTTAAATCAGCGGCGACTTCGCGGACTGTTCGAGGGCCGCTTCGAAGTCTGAGACGATTTCCTGAGCGAGCATGTCCGCGTTCGGGAGCGTGTCGTATCCTTCCAGGCTTTTGTCTCTAAGCCAGAAGATATCGAGGCCGGCGTTAGAGTTCTTCATACGCGAGCAACGCGCCCCCGCCCTCTTTCGTTCCTCTCATTAGGGCTCCCATCCGGAATCCGGAACAAGAATGTGAGGAAACACCATCAGCATCTCTAGCGACTGGCTGAACCCGTCCAGGCCCGGAAAAAGTGTCGCCCTGTTCATGTTCATGCGCTGGAGCCTCTGAATGATCTGCTTTCTCAACCGCGCATCGTTTTTGATGGTATATTTGATAAGGCTTCGGGAAAAATCTTTTTTGCCGCCATTGTCCTCAGCGAGCGCCTCCAGATTCGCCTCGAACGAGGAAGCCACATCTCCCGGGCACAGAAAAAGACCCTGTTGGATGACCAACCTTTCATTGAGACGGTAGGGGTTGATAGGAAACACAAACTGCTTGTTTGACTGAAAGGCTTCCCGAAACGTTTCTCTCTTCGTTACGTTGGGATCTTTGCCGTCGTACTCGCTGTCGATAAGATTGGAAATCTCTCCGAGCTTGACCTTCACGCGCTGGCGCACCCACCTCGAATCGAGCGCCCACACCGCGCATTCTTTTTCGGCGTCCTCTACCGCGAAGTAAACCGCCACCCAGAAAGAATAGGTCCAATCGAGCAGGCGCGTGGGGGCTCCGTAATGCTGCATGAGCGCGAACCACTCCATGATGTTGTCGTCATTCGGGACAGCCATTGTATAGTGGTGGCATTGGCGCTTGAACCTCCTCAGCAAGCCCCCCTCAATTCTGGCGACGCTGTGCAGTCTATCGACTCCTTCAAGCCCTTCTTTTAGAATTTTATCCTGCACCGAGCGCCGGCTCTTGCCATCCAATTCGTCGCTCGCGTTTAAGCCAAACCAGCAAATGGCGCGCTGCAGTCTTGTTTCAAAGTTGGCGGAGCTATCCTTGTAACCTCTGAAGATCCACTGTTTGTTCGCGTCCTGTTCGAATTCTGGTTCTTGAAGCTCTTTAAAGCAGCGGTCCACGTCGCTCAAAGACTCAATGCGATCTTGAGAGTACATGTGTTGTTTTTCGTCCATGGGTCAAACTCCTGACGGCTGAAGCTGCCCATAAATTCTCCCTCTGGGAAGGCTGATCGTGTAACGCCTCGGCCATTACAGCTGCTTGCGAAGGCGGTACAAAGCCTTCCGCATAAATGATTGCGTGAAACGTTGAAGTCGTTAGGCAGCAAAGTTAAGCAGCTCAGCGAATCGAAGGTGGAGGTTGAACAGGTTGTGGCTCGCCGTCTGTCGTCGCCTGGACACCTTTTGTTTTAGCCGCCCTTTTCGCCGATTCTATTTTCACCGTGGGAAGCCCCAAAATCTTCGCTAGCCGCGCGCATGAAGGGCATACAAGCATATCAAGCAAAACAACGCCCCGGTCTTTTGTGGTGACGCGATACGGTTTTTGTTTTGTAATCTGGTCGCAGCGGCGACATACAAACTTCATGGCTCACCTCCTTGCGATTTGAAGCGCGACACGCTTTAGAACGGGCCGACCAAAAAACAATTTAGTCAGAAACGCGAAGTGCAAAACGCCACACAGTACAGAAGCAATAGCAAAAGGCAAGAAAAAAATTCTCCAATTGCGCGCGCCGGTCTCTCGAATCCCGCGTTATCCACACGTTCATGTGGATAAGCTGTTCTTAACGTCCGGGAAGCTGCTATGCGGGCTATGTGGCGCCCGCTCCCTCACATTGCCTAAAACTTGAGCGAAGTAGACTAAAAAATTGCGAACTGTGCATATTCTCTTGGTATAGACTAAAGAGCGGCGCCATTTTATACGGCAATATCGCGTTCCAACCAGACCGGCTTCCTTTTGCAGTCCAGCGAGTGAGCTTATGTGACGACGCGAATATAATGAGCGTCCCGATATGCTTATGCAGAGATGGAGATTCACGCCTTAGTCTTTGGCGTTCCAGATCAATTGACGCTGAGTAGTAGCGAGCAAAGCACGGTGGCGAGAACATCGGGAAGATTGTCGGATTCTTCGAAACTTTCGTCCGGAGTCAGAAGATGTCCCGGAGGCCTTGTCGCGGTTCAGCTAGTTTTTCTCAGTCCCGATGAATTGATATGCGCAGGCGATCCTGTTGGTACTGAAAATCAGAACGTGAGGTTGATCAGCTCAGCTCGCGTGCTACAGCAAGGCTGCCTGACATGATGAACAATATCAACAGCACAAAACCGACACTGCGCCGCCGTGGCAGCCTGTTTAGCGGCACGAGCCCGGCAATGCCGAGAGTCCACATGATCAGTGGCACGATGATCCCAATCCATACACCGCCCAAGGTGCACGAGAGCAAACCCAGTCCCAACCCCAGCGCGCACCACTGAGACATGGGTCGTGCAAAGATGTTTTCACTATTCTTAGCGACAACGCGGAAAAGATCAGGGAAGGCAGTCGAAGCGAGAAGCAGTCCGACAAAAAGCCCTGCGACGATGGAGATCCATGCGCCGGTACCCGACCAACGCTCCCATACCGGAGCGCTGATAAGAAAGAACGCCGCCGTCACAGTGATGCTCAATGCCAATAAAATCCAGCCAATGCTTTTTTGCGATACATCAACCGGAGAAATGTCGCGCAAGACTAGCCACACCGCAATTACAGCGACCCCTGTGACGCGCGTGAGCACAGCGATTTGGCTGAAGGGGTTTCCGAAGAAGAAATAGGACCCAACCACGGTCAAAAGGAACAGGTGGGTAAGAGACCGTGGCCATTCCCTGTTGAGCATGAAGGTAGACCATTTGAAGGTCAGATCAGATCCACGCGGAGCAGCGGGCGTGAGTCGGAAGCGCCAGCGTGGAACTTCGCCCTTTAAGGTGCGATAGTCATCACCGAATTGTGCCTCAAGAAACCGCTCCTCTTTGGCGACCCAACGCCGGTAGACAAGAAAAATCACTGGGAAATACAAGACATAAAACAAGGGTAGACCGGCAACAAAAAAGAATCCGAGGTCCATTGTCATTTGAGCTACGTAGTAGGGATTGCGAACGTGTCTATACGGACCGTGCACCGTGAGCAGCTTTTCCCTCTCCGCATACCCCGCCCTAGCCAAGTAACCGGCGGCCCAGCCGTGAACAAGGATCGCCGTAAGTACTAACGAACTGCCGATTGCCAGCAGGGGCCATTCGGGTGGGGTGGCAAACATCAATAGAGTCAGATAAGCGATTCGCCTGGGGTTGGTCTTGTCCTTGCGTATATGAAAGCGCTCAGAAGATCGGCTCTTGTCAGCCAAGGATAAAACACTCTGGTCCGGTTCCGACCTGGCCGTTTCATGAATTCCCGCGACTGTCGCCCGTTTGCTAATAGATTTCACGGTTTCCGCGATACATTAATCTTGCACACGTAGGGATGCTAGGGACCCCTTAGGGAACGGAGAATCGTCTCGTATTGTCGCCGCGTGCCCTCAAATTCCGCCATTGTGGGCCCGCATCACCGAAAGGACTTGGCGTTGCTCCCGTAGCACTGCTGGCTGTTTCATCGTAGAGTACTCCCTATATATTACGTTTGCACCTTACAATTCAATACAATTCAATCCAAGGGACCAAACCTTTCGATTGTGCCAAGAACTGATTGACCGACGCCTCGCTGCAATCCGGACAAAGCAATGAGGAATTGAAGACAGCAAAGGCCGGTTACAAGATCGCAGAAACTTTTGCAGAGCCTGTTAGACTTTATCTTTCACGGCAGGTACGTCACCTCATCGATCGATAGCGATTTGCGAGCGCGCCTTCGGGTCCTCCCGAGCGAAGCGAGCCGAGCGACGCTCGGGCCCAACTCGCGTCTGGGGCGAAGGCCCGCTCGAAAGGCAAGTTTCCTTCATGACTTTTCTTCCTTCAAAAAGAACACCGGTGCATACGGGCCCAGGCGTTCTCTTTTCCACCACTCGCCTTCGCGTTTTAGCGTTTCGGTATCGGTGAAATGGTAATCGTAAAGGGTCGTTCGAATATAGCGGGGTGGAAGATCTCCAAACGGATTGGCCTTAAGTAATTTCAGCACCTCGGGAGACCCTTGAAGCAGGCGGATGGCAAAATTGATAAACCAGCGATTATTTTGGTAAGTCCCCAAAGCCGCAAACCACATCTGCCAGTCCAACCGCGGTTGATGCGGCGCGACCTGCATGGGGGCCTGCTTTAAATCTCCAGGCTTATATTTGAATTCATACGCGTGCCACGCCTTTCCAT
>JBOHVR010000762.1:0-5039 GCA_050735755.1 Binatia bacterium | reverse complement strand
GTGAATGACTTCCTTTCCCGCCTGATCCCGCGGATGGGCCTTGCCGGAAAAGATGACCTGCAAAGGTCCCGAAGCAGCGGCAATCCTGCGTAACCGGTCCAAGTCGGTAAACAGCAAATCCGCTCTCTTGTAAGCTGCGGAACGACGCCCGAAACCGATAGTGAAAACATCGACGCTCATCGCGACGCCGGTCTTCTCCTTGACGTACTGCAGCAATAAAGTCTTGGACACCGCATGAGCCTTCCATAGCTCGCGCCGGGGAATACTCAAGGCGTAGCGCAGGCTTAAGTTGTCCTGCCTCCAGCCTGGGATGTAATGATCATAGAGCTGTTGGAAGGATTCCGCGGTCCAAGTTGCGCCATGAACACCGTTGGTAATGTCATCGATATGATAGCCGGTAAACATCTGGCGGGAGATTTCACCGTGTTTCTTGGCCACTCCATTGACATAGGCGCTCACGTTGAGCGCCAGATAAGTCAGGTTAAGAAGTCCGTCAAAACAGAATACATTCTGCATCTCTGAGATTTCCGGCCGGCCAATGACTTTTGCGACCAGGTCAAGCGGAAATTTGTCGTGGCCGGCAGGGACGGGCGTGTGCGTGGTAAAAATGCACTGCCGCCGCACCGCTTCAACATCTTGATAGGTCATCGACGTGCGGCCTACCGCGCGCGCGTGTTCATCGAGAAGCTCGAGCGCAATGAGACTCGAGTGTCCCTCGTTCATATGAAAGCGCGCTACATCCGTATACCCAAGCGCGCGCAGCATCCTGACTCCGCCGACGCCCAGGACAACTTCCTGACATAGACGGTAGGAATGATCGCCGCCATACAAGTAGTGTGTTAGGGTTCTGTCGTAGTCGGCGTTCTCAGGAAGATCGGTATCGAGAAAGTAGACCGGAACGCGAAAGTTGCCGGCGCCTTTGACCTCCCAACGCCAGCAGCGGATATGCACGAGTCGGCCTTCGATGGTAACGGCGCTCCGCGGCGGCATTTCGGACAGAAAATTTTCTACAATCCACGCCTCGGGCTCTTCGCTTTGCCATCCGCTCGCATCGAGCTTCTGATGAAAGTACCCTTTGCGGTGCAGGAGGGATACTCCTACCATCGGAACCCTCAGGTCGGCTGCAGCCCGAATCGTATCCCCGGCTAATACGCCGAGGCCCCCGCTGTAAGTCGGCATGCCGGCCTGCAACGCGATCTCCATCGAAAAGTAAGCAATAACTTTAGGACCGTCCAATTCTGCTCCTAACTCAAATGTCTCTAGAGCCCCGCCGATGCAGCTCTACTTGAGATTTTACCACTGAAACGTTCAATCTCCGAACGCTCGTCGAAGACGAGATTTAACAGAACCTTTGTACCGATTGCAAAATCGCGCGCGACACTGAAGGCTTACGCGCAAATCTTTCATAGGGAAAATCAATGATTCGGACTGCACTTCGCTCTTTTGGCTTCCAAGGTCGGCTTGCTGTTCTAAGACTTCCGTCTTTCCGGGTTCTGGGCTTGTAAATGCTCTTGGCGAGCAGGGTCAAGCGGCCTGTCGCCGGCAGACACGCAAAATCCCTGCTGCCCGGCGGCAAGGGGACTTGCTTGGATTGAGATCGTTGGTTATACGGCAGCTATGGAGGAAATTGCTTTGTCGTGGATAGCGAAGCCACCGATTGGCACACAAATCGGGACGGAATCGCCGGACGCTCGCGGATAGAGTCATGCCGCTGTACGATTATCGCTGCGATAAATGCCGGCAGGTCACCGAGGTTCTCGTGCATCGTCCGGCTCATGCGGGCAAACCGCGGTGCCCGCATTGCGGCTGCGCGCGGATGGTGAAGCTGGTTTCGGTGGTGAACTTCAAGATGGCCAGGAAGTCCGCCTACAGCGACGACTTCATGCACAAGGCCCTTCCTTTCCTGAGGCAGCAGCCGGAGACGGCGCACCGCTTTGCGGAGGGAAAAGGGTCGGACGATGCCAGAGCCTTTCAGATCGCCGAGCACATCGGTCAGAAGATTGACCAACAGCTCGAAAAAGAGGTGCTGCGCAAGCTGCCCGGCAGCTAGCGCGGGACACAGTCCGTTAGTCTCGCAGGTTGCTGATCTCATAAACGGAATGCTTCGAGAGCCTCATGCTTCGACAATGCTCAGCAGAACGGAATTTTCTCAATCATTTCAAATTTCTTTCCGTTCGTCCTGAGCGTGTCGAAGGACTCCGAGAGAGTTTTTCATCAACTTGCTAGACTAGCCGGGTCCAGTGATCGCAGACTCGCATGCATGGATGTTGTTCGCCTTACGTCGCGCCGCGAGCGAGCCTTTCGTTACGCTCCCTCCAACAGGCGGCGACCGTAGAGCCGGACAGAGTTGTCCCATAGAATCTTGCGCTTGCTGGAGTCCGAGATCGGCTGATCCAGGAACCAGGACAGAGCCTTGTCCGGGTCCGGGGCGTCGGGATGCGGGTAATCCGTATTCCAGACGATGTTCTCGTCCCCCATGAAGTCGATGACCTTGTCCAGCCCGGGCTCGTCGGGATCGGCAGAAATCACCATCTGCCGCAGGACGTATTCGCTGGGCTTGAGAGGCAGGCCGTGGCCCAGAACGTTGCGGCGCCCATGCGAGTGGTCGTCCATGCGGGGAAGCCAGAACATCGCCCAGCCGGCGTTGGACTCAAGAATGCCCAGCCTGAGTTTTGGGTGCCGCTCCAAGATTCCGCCGAAGATGAAGTTCGCCATGGTAATCATGTTGTCCATGGGGAACCCGATCATGTGATCCATCGCGCGCGCGGGCTCGTCCTCCCGCCGGATTTTACGGAACGGGGCCGCCCGGCGGTGACGGGATTCTCCGTGTACGGAGATGGGGAAGTCCAGTTCACTGGCCAGGGCCCAAAGCGGCTCGTATTGCGGCTCGTGGAGCACTTTTCCCTCGGGGAGGAGAGGATTTCTTATCGATACGGCCCCCAGCTTCTCGACCGCGCGGCGGGCTTCGTTGATCATTGCGACGGGATCGGCTCCCGGAAGCGTCGCCGTCCACTTGAGCCGCTTGGGATCCGCGCTGGCATACTCCGCGCACCACGTGTGATACGCGCGCGCGAGCGCCCCTCCTATTTCCGCGTCCTTGAGCGACATCTCCATGATGCGGTTGGCGTTGGTGGAAAGGATGACCTGGATGCTCCAACCGTGCCGGTCCATATCTTTCAACCGGATATCGGGAGACCACCACTGGTGATAGGCGTCCCCGTATTTGTTCTGCATCCACTGGTCGTGGAAGGCAGGGGGAGGGAACTGCTCGCCGGCGGGTAAATACTTGTCATCGGGCGCATACACGAAGAAGTTTCGCTGCATACCGATGACACGAGGAATCCGGTTCCGGTACTTGGGCTCCACGTACCGGTCCCACAGGTATTGGGGCTCGTGGTGATGCGCATCCGCATCGATAACCCGGTATTTTTCCTTTTCCATTACACTCCGTCCTTTCCGGTGTTGAGTCCTTGCTTGCCAGCTGATCTCCAATTCCCGATCAGAAATAGCCGGTGCCAAATGCAGGCGCGTCAAGAGATCGGTATCATTTTCTACTATGTGCCAGCAACACCTGAAACCGTCAAACTTTGCCTACAACTGCTGGAGCGCGGCCGCGAGATCGGCAATGAGATCGTCGGCGTCTTCGATGCCGACCGCATATCGAATCAAGTTGTCCTTGATCCCGACCATGAGCCTCTCTTCGGTGGTAAGCTCGTAGAAACTCATCAGCGCCGGCTGCTCGATCAGGCTCTCGACCCCGCCCAACGACGGCGCGATCTGCGGGATGCGGCACGCGTCGACGACCCGCGAAGTCGCCTCGATGTCGCCGGCGATTTCGAAGGAAACCACGCCACCGAACCCGCGCATCTGACGGCAGGCGACGTCGTGCTGCGGGTGAGTCGGCAGACCGGCATAGTACACGGCGACGACCCGCGGGTGTGCCGCCAAGAACTCGGCGAGCGCTTGGGCACTGGAATTTTGGCGCGCGATACGGAGCGCGAAGGTTTTCACGCCGCGCACAAGGAGATAGGCGGCCATGGGGTCGATAATGGCCCCCGTAACTGCTTGCAAGAGGCGGATTCCCTCGATCAGCTCGGCGGAGCCAAGCACCGCACCGGCGAGCAGATCGTTGTGGCCGCCGAGATATTTGGTCGCCGAGTGCACCACGATATCGATGCCGAACTCCAGCGGCCGCTGATTAAAAGGCGTCGCGAAGGTCGCGTCGATGAGCGTTTTCACGCGGTGGCGCCGGCCGATGTCGGCGAAGCGCTCCATGTCGACGACGCAGTTGTACGGGTTCGTCGGCGACTCGCTGACGAGTAGGCGCGTCGTCGGACGAATCGCTTCCGCGATCGCTTCGTAGTCGCCGGCCGGCACGACCGAGACTTCAATGCCGTAACGGTGCAGCACCTGGGTCAAGAATTGTCGCGTGCGGCGGTAAGAGTCATCGGTCACGACCACATGGGAGCCATGCGCCAGAACGGCGTACAGCGTCGTGGTGACCGCAGCCATGCCGCTGGAAAAGAGCAAGCAACTTTCGGCGCCTTCCAGCACCGCGAGTTTTTGCTCCGCGATGCGCTGCGTCGGATTGCCATAGCGCCCGTACTCTTCGCGTTCGATCCGCCGCTGAAAGTGGTCGTGTAGCTCCCGCGTGTCGGAGAATGTATACGTCGCCGTCTGTACAATGGGCGTGGCAAGGGAATTGCCGAGCTTGGGACGCGGCTCGCCGCCGTGTACTGCTAGAGTGCTGAAGCCGAGGTCTTTCCTCTTAAGGCCGCGCGCCGAGAACACGTCCGTCCCTTCGACCGCGCGATTCTGCGCGGTACCGCCGTTCTTACTCCGTCTCTCGTTCATTATCGCTCCAGCAGCCGCGTGCGCTCGACATAGCGCGAGATCGTGTCACTGATCTGCTTGAGCTCTGGGCTCAACTCGACGGGGCGGTTCTGTTGGCTGCCTTGGACGCCGGCGAGAGTGCCGGCGTGATAGGCGATCTTTTGCTCGGCGAACTTGAGTCCGGTGGCCGTCGAGATGACCACAAC
>JBOHVR010000761.1:0-4525 GCA_050735755.1 Binatia bacterium | reverse complement strand
CCTTTGAGTGGGTGTGGGGCTTGGTTTCCCCGCACATTACGGCCTCTCGAAGGAGCCTGCTAGATGATTATCGGACCAAGGCAACTCCTTGATTTGACAAGATAAGATAGCATAAAAGGCATTGTTTAAGCGCTTAGAAGGCCGGTTTTAGGCCGGAAACGCGTCCTCTAAGGAAAACGATGCCTCGCGCCAACCGTCACTTTCTCTCTGGTTATGTTTGGCATATCACTCACCGCTGTCATCAGAAGCAATTCCTACTAAAGTTTCCCCGCGATCGCCGCCGGTATTTGCATTGGGTCTTTGAAGCAAAGAAGCGGTTCGGTTTGTCGGTGCTGAACTACATGGTGACATCCAACCACGTCCATCTCTTGGTTAAAGACACAGCCGATGAAGTGATAGCTCAGAGCATACAGTTAATCGCTGGCCGAACCGCACAGGAGTACAACCAGCGCAAGAACCGTCATGGTGCGTTCTGGGAAGACCGTTATCATGCCACCGCCATCGAAACCGACGAACACCTTCAGCGCTGTCTGGTCTATATCGACCTGAACATGGTTCGCGCTGGGGTAGTGAACCATCCTTCGAACTGGGTGCACAGCGGTTACCATGAGATTGAGAAGCCTCCCAAGCGATACGGGATCATCGATCTGGGAGAGTTGACGGCCCTGTGCGGTTTTTCCGATTCGCGCGATTTTCAAACAGCGCACCGCCAGTGGATCGAACACACGCTTGAGAGAGGGCTGGCGGTGCGAGACGATCGCTGGTCGGAATCTATCGCCGTGGGGAGTTTGTTTTTTGTCGAGAACGTCAAACGTGATCTCGGCAGCAGAGCGGCGCGTCGCGCAGTCGAGGAGAACCACGGAGCGTATGCTTTGCGCGAACGAAGCGAGCCTTACAGCAGCAATTTGGGTAGTGAAACTGAGCTGCTAAGCGTAGAAAACACGGTCTTTTGGGACGAAAATGCTGGAACTGCGGATACATAGCGTGGTTCCCGTGCACTGAGCAAGGACGCCGGCGATGACAACATTGTCATTGGCACCGACTCGGTCATACCGACGCCTCCAGCCAGGTCGATGCTATCGAGGTGTTCAGGAACAATCGGGAAATCAGCGATGCGGTCAGGAGAAAGATTCTGGCCGAAAATCCTTCCGCTCTGTACGGCGTGTGATTGCCGCGCGATCCGAGGGGCTTAGAACTCCCCGCGGGTCCACGGCGATTTCCTTTATTTAGCCATATTGCACTCGACTTAGGCCTACAGCTTGGAGCTTTGTCCGTTCCCGCTAATGGGCGTGCGGAAAGCGCTTCAGCGACAGCTGCCACTGGCCGCCGCGGGCGCCTGCGCCTTGTTCCTCGCAGGGAAATGATGACCGCACTCGTCTTTGACTTTCTCCCAAGTCTCTGATGGATCGCTCGCGCGGTTGATCCAGGACCCGCGGGTGCGTTTGGCGCAAAAGCCAATAGGCGCCGGACACGATGAATGCAATGATGCCGAAGCAAATCCAGAATCCCCAAAGCCAGACGGGATGCCAGCGCAGCTCGGATTCCGCGCTCGTGATTGTTTTCTCCAGATCACCGACTTTATTTTCAAGCTTTGCAATCCGCTCGACTTTTTTGCCCAGCTCTTCTTCCAGCCTCTTGCTCTCTTGATACGATCGAAGCGGCAGTTTCAGCTTCTGGTCTATTTGGAGGTTATTCTCGACAATCCCGGGGTTTGCTTTTTTGATTTCTTCTCGGGGAATGTCGAGAGCCGTCGCAATAATGTCAAGATTGTCGCCGGGTCGCAGCTTCCACGCTTGACTCTCCGCAGCCGCCGGCAAGGGCGAAACTCTCGGAGCGAACGAGGATTCTCACGCCACGCTAAAATTCGGATCTTCCACCGGTAGGGCAAAGCCCCGAATCGTGACCGTCAATATAGACAGACCGCCATCCATTACGATATGGACTGTTCCGACGCAGTAGTGTTGCGCGGATATCAGAAATCATTGCCGCTGGATGAAGCGCTTCTAAACGAGAGGACACCCAAGGGGAGGCAGCCTGATGCTTTTGCTAAACAATGATGACGTAAAGAATGTTTTGGACATGGAACTTACCATCAACGCTCTCGAGGAGGCCTATCGCGAGCTTTTTGTTTCCAAAGCCGTGTGCCGGCCGCATGTCCAAATTCACATACCGACCTCCGATCCAGCGAAAATGTATCGCTGGGGAACCATGGAAGGAGGATCGTCGGTGAGCGGGTATTTTGCGATCCGTATGAAGTCGGACATTACCTATGAGCAGGAATATGCTGGCGTTAAAACCGAAGAGAAGTATTGCCTGCGGCCCGGTCTTTTCTGCGGCCTGATTCTACTCATCAATGTTCAAAACGGCGAGCCATTAGCTCTGATGCACGACGGCTACCTGCAGCACTTGCGAGTCGGAGCAGACGCAGCGATCGGAGTCAAACATATGGCTCGGGAGGATTCCAAAACAATCGGGATGATAGGCTCAGGAGGCATGGCCAGGACGTACACTGAAGCGATCGCACTCGTCCGGGCGGTCAAAAAAATCCAAGTCTACAGTCCTACCAAGTCTCACCGGGAGGAGTTTGCGCGGGAAATATCGCATAAGCTCAATATTGAAGTGAACCCGGTAGAGGAGCCGCGAAAAGTGTTTGACGGAGCCGACATCGTCGCCGGCTGCACG
This sequence comes from Binatia bacterium, assembly GCA_050735755.1. Lineage (GTDB taxonomy): Bacteria > Desulfobacterota > Binatia > UBA9968 > UBA9968 > DATMAM01. The sequence goes on along the minus strand of JBOHVR010000761.1, from coordinate 1,843 downwards.
GACTCTTCGGTGCCGGTGATACCGGGAAAATGGCTCCAAAAAGGGATGCACATCGTCAATGTTGCCGGAGGGTTGGATGAAGAGGGTTTGCACCGCGTGGACGTAGCGTTGAGATTTGGTACGGCGCCGGCGCCCGTTGGTCTTCCGGAATTCAGGCTTCACGACGAGGCCATCAAGTATGCCGCGCTGCCGGAACAGGGGCGACCGAGACTGAAGCGCAGCCACGGAGTAGTGGGAGAGAAAAGGGTTGTTTTCCTAGAAGACCTGTTGTCCGGCCGGTCTCAGGGTAGAACTTCTTCGGAAGAGATTACTTATTCAGCGAGGGGAAATTTGCAGGGAGTGCAATTTTATTCCGTGGCGGGGAAAGTCTACGAACGAGCCAGAGAAAAGGGGCTCGGGCGAGAGATTCCTACGGAGTGGTTGTTGCAGGATATCAGAGACTAGACGGGCCCGTTGAGAGCCGCATCACAGCGAAAGCGCTTCTCGCATATCGGGCTAAGAAAAATCGACTGGAGGAATTTTCCGATGGCGCTCTTTTTGAATAACGAAGACGTGAAACAGGTGTTGACGATGGAGATGACTCTGGAGGCTCTCGAGGAGTCTTACCGCCAGGTGATGACTGGAGAGGTTGTCTGCCGACCCAAAATAACTCTCCGTCTTCCGACCCGCGATCCCGAGCAGGTGTATAACTGGGGCACGATGGAGGGTGGGTCGTGCGCCTCCGGATACTTTGCAATTCGGATGAAATCGGACGTGGTTTACAGGCGCGAGTACGGGGGCACCCGCACGAGGGAGAAGTATTGCGGGAGGCCCGGGCTCTTTTGCGGACTGATTTTTCTCATGGACATTCACACCGGAGAGCCCGTTGCGCTTATGAATGACGGGCATCTCCAACACTTCCGAGTTGGCGCGGATTCGGGAATTGGAGTGAAGTATCTGGCCAAGGAAGATGCACGGGTTGTGGGTATGCTTGGTTCTGGCGGGATGGCGCGCACTCATTTGGACGCGATCGCGCAGGTCCGAAACGTCCGCAGGCTCAAAGTCTACAGTCCGACGAGAGAACACCGCGAAACGTATGCGCGGGAGATGGCGCAGAAGCACGGAATCGAAGCGCTGCCGGTCGATCATCCAAGAGAGGTGTTTCGTGAAGTCGACATCGTGTGCGGGTGCACGGACGCGCAGGAGGCGGTCATTATCGGCAAGTGGCTGGAAGAGGGAACGCACATCACCAGTGTCGGCGGCTACTGGGACGAGGACACTCGCGAGCGCGTGGATGTGTCGTTGCGCCTCGGGACCGCACCCGCGCCCCTCGGCCTTCCCGACTGGCGTGTCGAGGATGAAGGCATCGTTTATGCCGTACAGCCAAAGGGAGAAAAATGGCAAAAACACGCGATCATGCGCCGCGAGAATCAAACGAGAAGACGGGGCGAGGCTCTCCCAGGAAAAACCGTCTATCTTGAAGACCTGTTGGCGGGACGAGCGAAGGGGCGGGTCGCGCCGAGTCAGATCACCTTTTCGGAGCGCGGCAACATCCAGGGGGCACAGTTCTACGCGGTCGCCGCTAAGGTCTATGAACGCGCCCGCGAACGGGGAATCGGGAAAGAGTTACCCACTGAGTGGTTCCTTCAGGACATCCGGGATTGAAAAGCAACCGCTGGCTTAAGGGACGATAAGTTTCAGAGCCGGCTAAGAGCACGCCGTCGACACATTAACAAACTGCACGCGAGCGCCGCCGTCTCGAACGGGAAGGAGCCTCATAAACTACTATTCGGAGGCTGACATGAAGGCGTTATGTACGGGATGGATTTTCTTTGCAGTGTTGTAGCAGAAGTTTGCGGAAATC
>JBOHVR010000760.1:0-7000 GCA_050735755.1 Binatia bacterium | reverse complement strand
GGTTACGATTCCCATCAGCCAGCCGAAAAAAAACCCGCGCCAGGAAGTTTCTCGGCCGAACGCCCAAAACAGCGGAACGAGACTAACCCATGCCAGGGGGAAAAGCCCCGGCATCAGAAACGGGGCCGCCGTTAAAAGTCCAGAGCAGACGACGGCGGTGAGGATTGGCCAGTTCATTAAACGATGGCTTGAGGCGAGGCGGCGAGTGTTAATTTGGTTTCAAAGAAACGCAGGAAAACAAAGAAGTAAGGGATTTTAGTTGACACAGAAAATGTCTCGATATAAGCAGATCGAGCTAAAAAATAAGTCGCTTAGTGGCATCTACTAACAGAAAAATAATCTAAAGCACAGTGACTTGGGGGCAGGGGGAGGTATCGGATCCATGCGGCTGATTTCTTTGCTCGCCAGCTTGTTCGCAATCCTGCTTGTGCAACCGGCGCCGTGCGGCGCTTTTTTGGGAGACGAATAGGAAAAATTCTTCTCGGAACGGGTCAGCTTCGGCGGCTTTGTCGAAAACGCGACCGGCGTTTCGATCAGTCACGGCGACGATCACAAAAGAAACGGTAATGACCGCAAAATTGCAAATATCTTTGGTTAGCTTGTCCCTTGTGATACTTGGGTTTCCACGGGACGGCTTCGCTCTAGAGAAAGTCCGTATCGCGATTCCAACCGTTGCCGTGATGTATGCGCCACTCTATCTCGGAATCCGGGAAGGCTTTTTTGCCAAAGAAGGACTCGCAGTCGAGGTGCTCTCGATGCGCACGGACCTCGCGATCGCTGCTTTAGGAGCGGGCGAGATCGACTTTCTGGCGCACGGAGGGGCGGCCTTACGGGCCGCGGCGCAGGGTTTTTCCGCTCAAGCTTGTCTTTGCGCTCGATCATAGATCGCCTTTCTGGCTTGTCACGCAACCGGCGATCACAAACGTCCACATGCTCAAGGGCAAAAAGATCGGCGTGAGTTTTCCCGGGGACACGCCCCAGTTGGTGTTGAAGCGTTATCTCCGGAGAGCGGGGATGAACCCAGAGCGCGAGGTCTCGTACGTCGCGGGCCAGTTTTCGCCGACGGGGATGCAGAGCCTATTAAGACATCCTCGGCCTGATCGAGGAAACAAAATTGGCCAAGTCACTCGCGCTCCAGCCGGACGCGATCATGGATTTTCCTTTTTACGCAACGCACAGGCGGAGTTTAATCGCTGATGATGAATTCTAAGCGGTTGGCGGCGGTGCGCGCATCTCGGTGACGATCAAAGCCAGCACAACGACAAGGAGAAATTGAGTCCGGTCCCTGGTCTCTCCATCAATCTAGCCAGTTCAAACCGATCAGCGGCCAGTAAAGCGACACTAACAGCATCAAAAAGACGCCTTCGATGATCGTGAGAGCCAACGACACCTTAAAGAGATCCTTGGCATTGAAATAGCCGTAGGAATAGCCCAGAACCAATACTGAGGACTGATAGACAAACAAGTTTGCTCCTGCCGCAAATGACCAAATTAGACTTAAGGCGATCGGGTTGTATCCCATTCCTTTCGTCACTTGCAGTAGCAACGGCAGTGACGTACTGAGCATGGACTGATTATTGGCCAGCAAGAAGTGGTACAAGATACCGCCCCAGTACAGAGTGATCGAAGAAGACAGCGGGTTTGAAAGCAGCGGGCGGATATAATCAACTAGGCTACTGGTCAGGACATTAAGAGCTTGGGTATGGGTGAGCACGTTGCCCATGCTCAGGGCGCCAGCGCAAAAAACCACTACCAGAAAATTGGTTTGTTTAACTGCCTTGGTATCGAGAACACCAATGCGCGGCAGAGCAAGTGCGAGTCCGACGCCCAAACCGACAACGGCGGGATTAAGGTGATGGATAAAATCCGTCGCCCAAAGCGCCGTCGCCAGCAACACCCATCTTGAGACGGTCTTTTCTTGCGCACTCCAGGGTCCAAGGGAAGCCAGCGAATTGCCGAGAGAGCTTCTATCCCTAGGTATCTCTTTATGCTCAGGCGGGAAAAGCCATTGAATCGTGATCCATGAAGCTAAGATCGTCAGCATCGAGGCGGGCAAGTAGGCAAAGAACCACTGACTCCAAAGCAGATCGATTCCCGTCTGTTCCTTGATGAGACCATGTGTAAGAATCGCAGACGCTCCGGACATGATCATCTTATCAAAGAGCCCGCACGTGTAGGTCAAGATCAGAAAGAGACCTTTAGCGGTGTTACCATGTTTGTCGAGGCCAAACGCAGCGATCACTCCAATTAATACAGGCGCGATGACGGATACGCGTGCCGGGCCTGAGGGCACAACGAAGTTAATCAAAAACGATAGAATGATCACACCGAGCATCAGTTTGGGGTAGGAGGTACCGCTCCTATGGAGGACGATATAGCCGAGCCGCTTCGCCAAACCCGTGCGCGCAGCAGCTTCGCCAATCAACAATCCGCCGAATAGAAACCAAGGAGTGGTGCTTCCAAAACCACTAAAGGCCACTGAAAACGCGGTCACGTGAAGCGCCCAGAACAAATAACAGCCCACCAGAGCCGTGACGGCGTGATCGACAGGCTCCGTCACCCAGTAAATGATCATGAAAAAAACGATGGCGAAGGCTTTTTGCGCGGCGGGATCAAGCGGCAGGGGCAAGAGCCATAACAAAAGGCCTGCCAGTGGACCTAATAAGAAACGGATCAGTGCATTGATATTCACCGACGTCTGATATGCGTCGCTAACGACTGCGCTTGCCGTAACGGTGTTTTCATTCAAATTCATGGACGACATTTTCGTTTCCATCGCGGCCGTTTCTGTGTTTTTTTCATTCGACTCCTGGGCGGGAAAAGTGATCTCAACGGCCTGCGACTTTTGCTCTAACTCTTGCAGAAAGAGCACGTCCTCCCTCATAAAGTGCTGCCGGTTCTGTTTCGCAGATACGCCGGCTGATACCCGCATTGATAGCAAGCAGTTCGTCCAGCAAATCTCGAAACCCGTTGAGTCCGCAGTGGACAAGAAAGACGACTTTCATGCCAGGCTGGGCAATCTGTTCAACATACGGCCCGAATCTCTTCGATTTGGTCAGAGCGTCTCAGCGAGACGATTATCCGCTTTGGCATTGCCGCTCCCTCCGGATTGCTATGACTAAAGAGCAGAGGACGTGCCAACGCCGCCGACGGCGTTCCATTCGCACGCAACTTATCGACTTTGCGGCTGAATTTTTTAAGGAGAGCGCTAACTGAGAGGTTCGGCGAGCGGAGAGAACGCCTGAAATGATATCCTTTAGGATGCGGCTGGGTATAAAAAAAGGCTCAGTGCAAAAAAGGCTCACCCAATCTGGAAGGACTTCATGAGTCTTAGCAAATAACTTCGCTCAAGACCGAGAAGCCGGGCCGCGGCGGCGCGGTTGCCTTGTGTTTGAGCCAGGGCTTGCGCAATCACTTCGCGCCTGTAGCTGTCAACTGCCTCATGATAGGAGAAGTTGTCAGAGGAAGTTTTGCTCTCGGCGGCGATGATGCCGGGGGTCAGATCCCGGAGCTCGATCTGCGGGCCATGGCCGAGAACCACGGCGCGCTCGATGGTGTTGGCTAGCTCGCGCACATTGCCGGGCCAGCCATAGGCAAGGACTCTGTCCAACGCCTCCTGACTGATTTCGGTGAAGTGCTTCTTCGTCTCTTTGGCAAACCGCTCGACGAAGTGTTGGACCAAACCGGGGATGTCTTCTTTTCTTTCCCTGAGGGGCGGCAGTAATAGGGGAACGACATTAAGCCGATAATAAAGATCCGTGCGGAACCGGCCCTCTTTAACACCGCCTTCGAGGTCGCGGTTTGTCGCAGCGATGATCCTCACGTCCACGTGTATCGGTTCAGTGCCTCCTACCCGCTCAAATTCTCGTTCCTGGAGGAACCTCAAAAGCTTGGTTTGCAGTTCCTGAGAGATGTCTCCAACCTCGTCGAGGAACACCGTCCCGCCGTGGGCCAGTTCCATCTTGCCCTTTTTGAGCTGATGCGCGCCGGTGAAAGACCCTCTTTCATGACCGAACAACTCGCTCGCGAGAAGCTCCCTGGAGAGACCCACGCAGTTGATAGCGATGAAGGGGGCATCCCTTCTCTCGCTCCAATTGTGAATCGCCCGCGCAAAGAGTTCTTTGCCGGTGCCGCTCTCACCGAGCAACAAGACCGTGCTCTTGGTAGCGGCGGTTTTTTTGGCCGTATCAATCGCGTGACTCATCTTTGGGCTTTTGCCCGCAATGAGGCGATAGCGCTTGTCTACTTCCGCGGAAAGAGTTTCGACTTCCCGCTTGAGCCTCTGCCGTTCCAAAGCCTTTTGAACGACAAGCGCGATGTGCCGGGGCCTAAAAGGCTTGGGAATAAAATCATAAGCGCCCTGTTTCATCGCCTGAACCGCAAGATCGATGGAGCCATAGGCCGTGATCATGACCACGGGGAAATCTCTTCCCCGATTGCGAATCTCTTTCAGAACGTCGAGTCCCTTTATGCCTGGCAACTCAATGTCGAGAAGCGCCATTTGCGGGGTCTGATGATCGAGGATGTCCAAGGCCTGTTTTCCATCGCCTGCCAGCAAGACGCGATAGCCAAGTGAGTTCAGGCGGTCTTCTAGCGCATGTTGGATGTAAGGGTCATCGTCAACAACGAGGATGGTATCGTCGAGCGCCTCCATACCTCTGTATTCCCTATAGGTGTAAGTTACGGACTAACGGGCTGATACTGCCATTCCGCATGGTTCTTGACCAGGGACCGATGAAAGTTAGATCTCAACAGCGTTTATTCGGGGATAGTCGCCGGATAGAGGAGCCATACGGAAGAGTGTCTCGGCCGCTTGAACCAACCGAACGGCGCGACTCCAACCGCTAGCAAGCCTCTCAACCGGTCAGCGGTTTGTGCGCGCGTCATGACCCAATCGATATCGCCGCGGCATAAACGATCCTGCAACGCCTTGCGCAAACTACCGGCGTAAAGCTGAATTTCTACATCCACGTCTTGTTTCTGCAGAGCGGAACGGATAGACGAAAGCTTTTGTGCGGCGAGGGCGGTCTGGGATTCCCACGAATAACTTTCCAGAAGCTTTCTCCCCGCCGACACGGCCTCTCGCGCCGTTTCCGCTTCAACCCAGTGATCGCGCAGATAGCGCCAGCGTTCAACTGGATAAGGGAGAAGAAAAGTCACTTGCATGCCGGCTTTCACGACGTCTTGGAGGCAGGGAAGAGCTTGATCGGCTTGGTCGTGGCTCTTGAGCGCCACCAGAGCGTTTCGCTTCATCGTTGTTTCCTCATTTTGGCCTTTTCAGGCTTTTCATTATCAAGGCCGGCCCGATCTGAAGTTTCGAGATGATCGAGTTTGGCTTGTTGGGCGATCCCTTTGACAGCGACAGGCTTCAGAGATGCCCGATGAGAATCGCTTTGTGGAAATAGATAGGCAAGGATGAGAAGCGCTATGAGTAACACGGTCTTCATGGCATTCTCCGCGGTCTTTTAAGTGCGCGTCCTAGATTCCCGTCGCGCCGGAACAGGGAGACGGGAATCTTGAAAGCAGGGGTCAAAACCAGCGAGCTTATCACGACACTCATCGGATCCCAGCGGCTGTGGCGCGCGGGCGACGACAGCAATCTCTTTTTCCGCGGCGTACTTCTGCAAGATCTCGGACAGTCCATAGAGGTTGACTTCTATCTGCGCTCCTTTCCGCTTCAACGCCTCCAAGGCGAGCAGAACCTTCGGCTTTCTTGAAGCGTTGCGCTTATCCGTGAGGTCGCTTCTGCCGGGCCGGATGCCTAACTGGATTGCCAGCAACTGCTCCATCAATTTTCGAAACCCGCTCAGGCCATAGTGAACAAAAAAAACGATCGTTGTTCCGGGCCCGGCGACCTGCTCCAGATTGGGCAGAACCTGCTCGATTCGATCTGTCCCTCTGAGCGGCACTAGGATTTGTCTTGGCATGAGCTTCATTGTTGTGTCCTTTCGATTTGCCCGTGGAAAGCTAATTCTCGAGATTTGCGAGATTGGAATCGGGAAACAGAGCGCCAAGCTTTTCCATTGAGCCATTGAGCCGATTCGATAGCTGCCTTACGATTTCAATCGTTTCATCGAGATCGGCTCGTGGGTCGCTTGGGTTCGTCAGTTTCTCGAGGGTCAGGAACAATGCCGTTAGGGTGTTGCGGGCCTCATGGAGAATCAAACGAGAGTTTTTAGAGTGATGGCAATAGTCCTCCTCGACCTGTTCGCGTCGCGCTGGATGCGCCTCGCTTACGCCAGGAGTTAAATTAAATGCCGCAACGCGCTTCGCAGTCTCTCTTTGCCTTTTGCTTGGCAGCGTGAAATGGACCTTACCCTCATGCCAGTCCCAAATTTCGTTTTGCCTCTTCATCGTTTGTGCCTCCTAAAAGCCCGTCAATGTCTTGATAGAGCAACAGCCGTGCCAGCGCGCTGGAAGGGCGGGACGCCCGCCGCTAAGCGCCGATAAAAGAAGAATTCTTTGCGGGAGACCGAAGACGAAGGAAGTGTCAGCGAGAAAAGTAGTATACTTTCGTATACGGGCGAGTATGAAGAATCATTCAGCTGATGCGCAGCGTCTTGATCAGACGCGAAAGGTAAGTTCTCTGCAGGCCAAGAAGCTTGGCGGCAGCGACGCGGTTTCCTTGGGTCTCGGCAAGCGCTCTCAAAATCACCTGTCGCTTATGAATCTCTACCGCCTTACGATAGGGTTGAGGCACGGCTGCCTGTTCTGATACTTCTGCCCCCCCAATTCTAGCAGGTAAGTCTTGCGCCGCTATTTTTGCGCCCTGGGCCAGAACGACAGCGCGCTCGATCACGTTGGCGAGTTCCCGCACATTCCCGGGCCAGTCGTGAGCTGTCATTTTTTCCATCGCCTGTGGAGTTATTTCGCTCAAGCTCTTCTTGGCTTCTTCCGAACAACGCTGCAAGAAGTAATTCGCCAGGAGGGGAATATCTTCCTTTCTTTCCCTCAAAGCCGGAAGATTAATCGGAACGACGTTGAGACGGTAGTATAGATC
>JBOHVR010000759.1:0-4353 GCA_050735755.1 Binatia bacterium | reverse complement strand
CTTGTAGGATGGGTTGAGGCGCTGTGCGCCGATACCCATCACGGAGCGTAACTCCAGACGGTGGGTATCGCATAGCCTGTCCTGAGCAAAGTCGAAGGGCTCCACCCACCCTACGCCTGGCTTCAATTTTTTCACAGCTTCCCTTTGTAAAAGGGGGGAAGTCGGAGCGGGTCAGCTTAAGAAAGTTAAATTCCTGGAGGCCATCAGACACAATCCAGTTTGAGTTTTATGAAATTCCCCTCTTTGGAAATGAGCGGGTAGGGGAGATTTGAGCGGGTCGAGGGTAGAACCTTGGCGCGTTTGTGGCAGAGTCTCCTGAAATAGAGGGAGTGAAAGTCGGACGTAGCTCCTGCCGGGCAAGACGGATACTCGTTTGGTTTCGCTGTCCGAGTTCGGTATACACTGGGAGCGAGGTTCAATGAAGTCTCGAAGCATGAGCACGATAACCGCGCACCGGCCGTCCGAGCAGCCGCTGGTGGATCCGGTAACGCTCGAAGTTATTCGCCACGGCGTCATCTCTATCTGCGACCAGATCGATGCCAACATGAGCAGAACGGCCTTTAGCCCGTATATCTACGAATACAAGGATTATGCGGTGGGCATCGTCAGCGCCGGCGGCGAATTGATGGCACAATGCACGGGCGGCATGCCTGTCTTCGTCGCGGATTCCGTCGGCATGGCGGTGCGCGATAGGCTGGAGATCTACGGTCGGGAAAATCTCCACAAGGGCGACGTGCTCGTTGGCAATCATGCGGCTGTGCAAGGGCAGCATCTCAACAACGTGGTGATGTATACACCGATTTTCGCGGGTCCCAATGGCCGCGACCTGATCGGCTTTTTCGCAGTCAACTGCCACTGGATCGATATCGGCGGGTCGGCGATCGGCTCCGTGTCTTATTCGGCGACCGATATCTTTATGGAAGGTTTGCAGCTCCGCTCGATCAAGCTGTGGTCGCGGGGCGAGCCGATTGAAGAGGTCTACCGCGTCATCGAGAACAATACGCGCTTCCCGCAGGAGCTACTCGGCGACATCGAGGCGCAACTCGGCGGCTGTTTGCTGGGCCGGGATTTCACCGCGGCCATGGCCGACAAGTACGGCGCGCCGTATTTTTTCAGCGCGATCGATACGATCCTCGATCAGTGCGAGACGGCGGTGCGGGAGAAAATTCGCGCGCTTCCAGACGGTGTCTACGAAGCCGAAGCCTTTCTCGACAATGACGGCGTGCACGATGGGCGGATCCCTATCAAGGTCAAAGCGATCATCGATCACGCCGAGATGATCGTCGATTACACGGAGATGGCGGCGCAGGTGCGCGGCTGTATCAACTCGGGCTATTACGGCGGCGGCCGAACGACGGCGCGGGTTGCGTTTAAGTATTTGATCGCGACGGACGAGCCTGCCAACGAGGGAACGTTTCGCCCGCTTAAGCTCACCCTGCCTCAAGGCAAACTCCTCAGCGCGGACCCGACCGCCGCCATGGGACTTTACAGCATCCCATTCCCCACTGTTATCGACTGCATTATCAAGGCGCTGGAACCCGCGCTGCCGGAGCGAGTGACCGGCGCGCACTTCGGCACGTTTTCATCGGTGCGTTTTTTCGGCAACCGGTCCGACAACGGCGCGCCGTTCAATTGCAATGACAGCGGCCATGGCGGTTGGGGTGCGTGCGCGACGCATGACGGAGCAGGGCCGTTCCGCACGATGGCGCACGGCGATACGCGTCTCATTCCGATCGAGTTGCAGGAATCCATGTATCCCTATCGAGTCGAGGAATTGCGCTTGCGCGAAGACTCAGGCGGGCCGGGCATGTGGCGCGGCGGGCTAGGTTTCGAAAAGCAATATCTCCTTCTCGCGCCGTGCAAGCTCTGGGTGAATTTCGACCGTGTTGGTTGTCCGCCTTGGGGTGTTCAGGGCGGCAAGGCAGGCAAGCCCGGGCGAGTGCTGATCTTTGAGAAGGGCGCGACGGAGCCGAAGCTCCTATACAAGACAGAAAATTACAGGCTCAACGCTGGAGACCGCGTGCGTGTGGCGACCGGCGGTGGCGGAGGCTACGGTCCCCCCAGGCAACGACCGGTTGAACTGGTTCGGCATGATGTCGCCCGCGGTTTCGTCTCGCGCGCCAGCGCGCGCGCGGATTACGGCGTGGTGATCGAGGCGGATGGGAGGGCTTACCGTCTATGAGATTTCGAGTTTCAGGTTTCTGGTTCTGGATTACTCGTAACTCGAAACCAAAAACTAGAAACCAGGAACCCGAAACTGGAGTTCCCAATGCCCTACGCAGTAGCCGTCGATATCGGCGGCACCTTCACCGATCTTGTCGCCTACGATCATGAAACCCAGAAGGTGATCTACGCGAAAAGCCCGACGACCTATGACAACTTGGTTGACGGGGTGCTCGACTGCTTCCAAAAAGCCCAAGTCAATCCGGCCGAAACGACTTTCGTCAGCCATGGCACGACTCTGGTCATCAACTCGCTGATCCAGCGGCGGGGCGCTAAGACCGCGCTGGTGACGAGCGCGGGTTTCCGCGACATCCTGGAAATTGCACGCGGCAACCGGCCCGATCCGTTCGATCTTCATTACCAACGGGATGAGCCGCTGATTCCCCGGGAGTTGCGCCTCGAGGTGCGCGAGCGGGTGGACAGCAAAGGGGAGGTTGTGGATGCGCTCGACCTGCCAGGGCTGGAGAAGGTTGGAGGCGAGTTGAATGCTCTCGGCGTGGAGGCGGTCGCGATTTTCTTTATGAACTCTTATCTGAACCCGGCGCATGAGGAGAAGGCCGCAGCGGCTCTGAGAAAACTCCTTCCGGGCGTCTATGTCACCTTCAGCACCGATCTCACGCGCGAGTGGTACGAGTACGAGCGCTGCTCTACAGCGGCGGCTAACGCTTATGTCGGTCCTTTGGTCAGCACTTATGTCCGGCGGCTGGAAAGCGATTTGCAAACGCGACGGTTCGATGGGTCGCTGTTCATGATGGGCTCGAACGGAGGATTGTTGTCCGCCGAGCGGACTTGTCGCCAACCCATCGGGCTGGTTGAGTCCGGTCCCATCGGCGGCTGCATTGGCGCGGGCGCTTATGCCGAAACACTCGGCTTCAAAAATGTCGTGGCGTTCGATATGGGCGGCACGACGGCGAAATGCGCCCTGGTAGAGAGCGGGCGCTTCTCGGTGAACTCCGTTTACTATGCGGGCGGCTACGTGCGGGGTTTCCCGATCAAGTCGGCGGTCATCGACATCGTCGAGGTTGGATCGGGCGGCGGCTCTATTGCGTGGCTCGGTTCCCAGAAGCGGCTCCACGTCGGACCGCAGAGCGCGGGCTCCACGCCGGGTCCCGTCTGCTATGGGCGCGGCGGGACGGAACCGACAGTGACCGATGCCAATCTCGTGCTTGGGCGCCTCCATCCTGACCGCTTTCTCGGCGGCGAGCTGAAGCTCGACGTGGAGAAAGCCCGTCGCGCTATCGAGGATCGGATCGCGGAGCCCTTAGGCTATACGGGAAAGGACGGCGTGATCCAGATGGCCGACGGTATGATTGCCATCGCCACAGTGATCATGGCGGGCGCAATCCGGCGCATCTCCGTGGAGCACGGGCTCGATCCGCGTGATTTTGTGCTTTTCAGCTACGGCGGCGGGGGGCCGCTTCATGCGTGCGCGCTCGCGCACGAGCTTTCGATTCCAACCGTTGTGGTTCCGCCGGAGCCGGGTAATTTCTCCGCTATCGGCATGTTGCTGGCGGACGCGAGGATTGATACGTCAAAGACTTTCGTCAATGCCCTCGGTGAAGATTCTGTCGCCGCAATGGACGCGGTCTTCGGGGCAATGGAAAAAGAATCGCGTGCTGCCCTTAAAATTGAATTCGGCACTGGCGATATCTCCTTCGAGCGCCACGCCGAGATGCGTTATCGCGGGCAGCGGCACAACATAAAATTACCGATCTCCGGGTTGACAGACGCCGGCGCGATCCGCGATGCGTTCGAGCGCGATTACCGGCGGCGTTACGGTCACGCGGACGCCAAGGCTCCCGCGGAATTTCAGGCGCTGCATCTTTCCGCGTTTGCGCGCCTGAAGCAACCCGACATCGCGCGCTTGCCGCGGCCGGGCATCAAGTCACACTCCGCGCAATCGCGCCCGGTTTATATCGGTAACGCCGGCGGCTGGGTCGACGCGCAGATCTTCGATCGCGATGGGCTGGAACCGGGTTTCAAAGGCGCCGGTCCGGCAGTCATCGAGGAGTACGGCTCAACGACTCTTGTTTGGCCTGGCGATCAATTCGAGATCGGCGCGCTGCGGGAGATTCGGATTCATTGCGGGCAGATGTAGGGGCAACCCCCTGTGGTTGCCCTCGTCGCGGG
>JBOHVR010000758.1:0-14819 GCA_050735755.1 Binatia bacterium | reverse complement strand
ACGATGCTACCTTGGCCGACTGGAGGAGGATCCAGTTGATGGCCAAAGAAAGGACCAGCGTTCGTATGCAAGCTCAAATCAAGGCCCTGTCCGAGCAGGGGCACTCAATTCGCAGGATTGCTCGGATCCTTAGACTTTCGCGCAGGACCGTGCGCAAGTTTTTGGAGCCGGTCTCAGAGCCGCTCAGTGAGAGCGGCCCGTCTGCCGGAGCACCGGCAGGCGGTTGGGTTGAGGCAGTGGACTGGGAGTATGTGCGCCAGGAAGTCTACGGCAAAGGGACCACGGTCAAGCAGATCCAGCGCGAGGTGGCGCCCGAAGTCGCGTACGTAAAGTTTTGGCGGGCGTTTCGGGACAACGTCAGTCCGCAAGCCTCGCCCAATCAAGTAACCATCCGGCTTGATCATAAGCCGGCAGAAAAAACCCAGATCGATTTTACCGACGGTCTTTTTATCACCGATCCTGTGACCGGCCATAAGACCCTGACGCAGTTTTTCTTAGGCGTGTTGCCGTTCAGCTCGTATACCTTCGGGGAATTCGTTTTGGATCAAAAGCTTTCAACCTTCATCGGGGTGCAACAGCGCATGTTCGCTTACTTTGGCGGGGTCAGTCCCTACGTGGTGGTGGACAATCTGAAAAGCGGAGTCCATAAGGCCGATCTGTACGACCCGGATGTTAATCCCACTTACTGTGACTTTGCCAATCATATGGGCTTTGCGGTCCTGCCCGCCAGGCCTTACAAGGCCCGGGATAAGGGCTCGGGGGAATCGGCCATCGGAGTGGTCCAAAGGGGGTTTTTCCAGGAGGTCCGTAACCGCCTCTTCTATTCTCTCCCAGAGCTCAATCAAACGCTGAGGGACTATCTGGAGCGGTTAAACCACGCGGTGATGAAAGACTACGGGGTGAGCCGCTCCCAGCGCTTCGAGGAAGAGAAAAAGCTGCTAAAGACCCTGCCGCCCTCGCCCTTCGAGTTAAGCGAGTGGCGGCAAGCCAAAGTCCATCCCGATTGCCATATCCAGGTGGAGAAAAACTTCTACTCGGTTCCTTTTGTCTACGTCGGCCAGAGAGTCCGGGTGCGGCTCACTGAGAAAATGGTGGAAGTGTTCAGTGAGGATAGCCAGCCCCTTACCGCTCACACCAGGCTTAGGGGCATCGGCAAGTTCTCCACTTATGACTTCCATTATCCCGAGAAAAAACTTGCCGTGGCGCGCTTTGAGATCCATCACGCTTTAGCGCAGGCCAAAAAGCTCGGTTGCCAGGTCGAGAAGTTAGTCGACCATCTGCTCTCGGGCCAGCATCCGCTGCGCCATTTAAGACGGGTCCAAGGGATTTTGCGGCTTTCCCAACGCTACCCCATTACGCCTGAGGCGTTGGAGCACGCCTGCCAGCGGGCGATGCTGTTCAACAAAACACGGCTTAGCTACATCAAAGACTGTGCGCTTTACTTTGTCGCCCACGGCCAAAGACCCACGCTTGCGGCCCCGCAGAGAAAACCCGACACCGTTCATCTGCACCAATACGCTGCCCCCTCAGGCTTAGATCCCGAGCTGGCGGTGGAGGAGGAACTGTTATGAGCAGGAGCTTAAAATCCAGGTCAAACGACATTTTTAACCCTCTAGAGAAGAGAGGACAAAAAAAGGGCCTCCCTAGAAGCCCTATAAACGCCGATCTCAGCTCGGGTAATACTTGGGGTACCCCCCAAAAACAGCCCTTTCACCCAACCGCCTGCCGGACTGCGAGCCGGAGGTCTTGCCCTTATGATGCTTGATCAAGTCAGAAACCTCTCGCATCAGATGCGGCTTTTCGGAATCCATGAGGCCTGCGAACGAAGAGCTTCAGAGGCGCTGTCCCAACAACTGCATCCCCTGGAGTTTCTCCGGCTCGTGTTGGAAGATGAGGCGCTTTCCCGCAAAGACCGCACCGCCAAGGCGCTTGTAACCAAGGCCCGCTTTCGTTTCCGCGCCGATCTGGAGGACTTAGACTTAGCTTTCCACAAGGATCTGACCAAGGCTAAGATCAAAGAGCTCTCGGAGTTAAGCTTCCTCCATAACCTGGAGAATCTTTTGATTTTAGGCAAAACCGGTTTGGGAAAGACTCATCTTGCCATTGCTTTGGGAAAACGGCTCTGCCAGGAGGGATACCCCACACAGTTTTTGCCGGTCAACTTCCTGTTCGAGGAAATCCAGGCTGCCAAGGCCGCCGGCCGTTATCTCAACTACGTTCGAAGTCTCATCAAGGCCAAGGTTTTGATTCTGGATGACTTGGGGCTGAGAAACTACACCCACGAAGAGGCCACTTCGCTGATGGACATCCTTGAAGAGCGCTACCACAAGGCTCCCATCGTTGTCACTTCCCAGGTCGAGCCCCAGGGATGGCTTAAACTGTTCGAGGATCCGGTGATCGCTGAGGCCATTGTCGATCGGCTGATCCACCCATCCCAGAAAATCACTTTGAAAGGAGAGAAGTCCTATAGAGAAAAACTTACAGAGAAAAAATCAGGATTGAAAAACCAGGGAGGCTTAGTGTAAAAAGCAAAATCGCTTCGTCGCTTCGCTCCGCCGATTTCAGTGGTCCCCTTCGTTGAAATCGGGTGGGTCCCTTCAGTGAAATCGAACAGTGTACACTCCACAGGCGTCACTGAACATACCAGCAGGGACCAATCTGCACGTTTGGGTCAAGCGAGAGACCTTCACTTAGAGGGCATTCGACGCTCTGCGGTACTGCCGCCAGAATTCGATAACGCGTTGTAGACAGAAGAGGCTGACCGGAAGATCCTGTTCGCTTACGTTCGGCGGCACTCTGCCGTCGGAAGATTTCTCGTGGGCGGACTCATTGCCGAGGATACGCAATGTATGCATGTACCCACGAATCCACGGTGCCACTCCGATTTCAGCTAGATCATCAATCTTTTTAGCGAGGTCTGGCGATGTTTTTGGTTTTGAAAGAAGATCATCTACAACAAATTCGACGACACGACGCCCGATTAAGCCGATTTCGAACGAGCGTGTACTGTCACTATCGACTATCCGGCGCGCCTCGTCGGTGAGCGACGCGTGGTAACGCGGAATTAACTCCGCAGCTCCGTCGAGGGCTCTTCGCACATCGGCACGGAGATATACCAAAAGCTGAGTCTTCGGCAAAGAAACAGCTACGCGCCGGAGTGCGACATCCATCTCCTGTGCGAGAAGTCGTGCTCTCGTTGGTCTTTCTCTACAAAGACAATTCGCTCCGGCAATTCATGCCTTCGAAGCGAGGCTTCCGCTGCGCGCAGCAGAGGAGGCAAAATCTCCGAAGGAGGAATCCCTTGGTTACCAGCGCCAAGAACAGGCATGGCTAAAGTTCGGACGTCAATTCCCTTGGCGCTGACGGCGGCCACCGCCGCAAACGCATTTTTGATGCATTCCTCCATCGGCCATTGCATCCCGATCATTTCTAGAACGAGGATTCGTCGGAAAGAATGTCCGTGGAGTTCGCGAGAAATCCAGAGGCCCAGCGGTCGCCGAAAGTCGTATTCGGCCGTGGTTTCCTCGTCACGCATGTCAATGCCTTGATTAATCTTGAGATCGCCGAACAGCGTGCCGGGCCTCGGGTTGTAGCCACCCGCGAAAGCAGAGGCGACAAGCAAGTCAAAGCTGATGCCATCCGCTGAGAGATCGCCTTCGTAAAGCTCGATGGTCTTAAAACCCCATGCGGTATCAAGACCCACGATATTCAACCTCTCAGTTTGCATGCGATTTTCCGGCAGTGAGATCTAAGACGATTTAGCCTTCCTTTTTCTTCTTTTTTTTGGTCGTGCTTCTCTGATCTTTATCTCTGTGTTCACGTTCTCCTTCAGGACTTCCAAGTACTTGGGTATTCTACCGTTCGCGTTCCTCACGAGGTAGTTCACGTCTTTCCTGAGCGCTTTCAAGCCCGCCATCTCGTCTTCCCAATCATCGCCAAAAAGCATGGAAGCAAGCGTTGGGATATCGTCGGGATCGTCCGAGACGTTCCTCCCCGCCCACTTCATCAGCTTGCTCCAATCCCTTATCGTAATGATGTCAATGCCCGCGACTGAAAACACGACTCCGTCCTGTTTATTCCTGTAGCTTAGGTAATCCTATTAAGGGTCTGATCCCTTCTCTTTCCGGGTGTGCGAAATCGACTTGAGAGCGATTGCCCCCTGGCACTGAATTCTCCGTCGCAGACGATAGTGACAGGACAAGACTATTTTTGAACGGAAATTCAGAATGTCCCCTTTTCTCCAATTCAAAATTACCTCATGAACTTAATATAAGGCTGGCTTGAACGGCTTGAACGTTTGGAACAAACTTTCGGTGGACAGCGCTGAGCGATATGCCAAACATAACCGGCGAGAAAATGACGGTTGGCGCGCGGTATCGGCTGATTTCCTGGAGCGAGCATTTTTAACGACGCCGCGTTCTCCCGATTTGTGTTGTTTGAACCTTTCGACATTTCGAGAATATGCGATAGTGGAAGTTCCCGGTCAGGTTTTTACACGGCGAACGTCTGGAACGACTTGAACGGAGCGGAGCGCTGGAACGTTTGGAACAGGCATTCGTTGTTGAGAATCGCTTAACCGATGCCTTTAATCTATCTTACGTTGTCAAATCAAGAAGTTGCCTTGGTCCGACCCGGAATGATATCTTGGTTTACCCGCAAAATCAGTGGCTCCTGCATCAACTCAGCACGTCGGCGATCAACTTTGTGATCTTCGCGGAATCGATGCTTCCATTCGCTTCGTCGCGCGTGACGATCAGAGTACCGTTGTCGCCGCCTCCTTCTTCACGCGGCAGAATACCGTGGGCTCGATACCATGCGAGCTTCTCTTCCCACCTGCGGCGATAGCTTGGCACATGCAGCATCCCACAGTGTTCCCAGTAGAACGTCAACCCGGACTCCATGTCCTCTATGGTGAAGTCAGGGTACTTGGTGAGACCCTCGATAGTGAGCGGCCGTTCGTAGATATATTCGATGCCCTTGTTGGCAAGATGGTCGGCGATGATCACTTCCGATTTGGAGCGAACCATTTCGCCGCGCGCGGTACGGTGGATCAGGTACTCCTCGAAGAATTGGCCATCGATCATCACGGGTGACGGCGCGACAAAAAGGTTGGTTAAGCGCCGCGCGGTCTCGGAGCGGTCGTCCGAGGAATACTTGCGCAATTCAGTGCGCGGCCCCTGGTGCAAAATAACAATACGCTCCTTTTGCCGCGTCAATGCGGTATAGAGCAACTCGCGGGAAAGCAATCGGCAAGGGTTCGGCAAAACAAGGATGACCGTGCCAAACTCGCTGCCCTGGGACTTGTGGACGGTCAGCGCGTAGGCGAGTTCGAGAACCGCATTGCTCTCTTCGCCAAAATCGCGGCTGGTGAAGTCGTACTTGAAGCCCGGCTGCGAAGAAAATTCGACTTCGAGCTTCCACCGAAGATCCGGCAGACCCCTCTTCCAAAAGAAACCGACCGCCACTCCAATTTCGCCGTTGGCGATGTAGGCGTCGTCCTTCGCCGGGTACACCTTGCGATGCTTGTTCCACCAGAGACTGGGGTCGGTATTGACGAGGTTGATGACCTTATCGCCGTAGACGATCTCCTCGGGTCCCATGGGCTTGGGGTATTTGCGCTGCCACCCCTCTTTGCGCGCGGCATCTATCATCGGTTGACGGAATTGCTGGTGGATCAGGCGATTCAGGTCGGACACGCCATGCGCCGCCGACCGCACTGGCGACAGGATTTGCCAACCCTCAGCCGTCTCTGCGGCACCGACCTTGTTTCCCTTGCGAGGGTTGAAAAAGCGCATGTCATTCCAGGCTTCGCCCCCGAGCGTGCCATCGAAGCCGGCGATGTCATCGGGTCCTTTGAGAGCGGGTTTGCCGTCGGCACGTTTTAGTTCACTCACCAGCACGTCAATGACAGACGAGCGCACATCGTCGGCGGTCTCCCACTGCACGAAGCGAACATGCTGGCTCTGGCCGGTGCGTACAACTTTGTCGAACACATCATCCTCACCCGCCGCGATAGGTGAGCCGCTGAACCACTCGGCAAGCTGTAGGTCTTCGCGATCCTCGCCGGCCTGACGGCGGCGAATCGTCAACTCGGCATAGCCGGGTCCAACGCGCGGGAATTTCTCGGTGACACCTTCCGGCGCGAGGTGCTTGACGATGTCCACGAACGGACGGCCTGCACCAATCGGCGGTAGCTGGCGAGGATCGCCGATGAGAATCAGCCGATGCACGCCCTTGAGCGCCTGGATCAGCGCTGCGAGCATCTCTTCCGTCAGCATCGACGCCTCATCGATTATGACTGTATGCGTGCCGGCCTCGGTTGCCTTGTCCGAGAGGCGATAGCGTCCGGTCGCAGCATCGTAACGGTGCGGACTCAGGAACTGGGCGATGGTGTAGCCCTTGAGCCGGAGGTCTTTGGTGAATTGTTCCATCCGCACGCGGGCTTTTCCGGTAGGCGCTAACAAAAGGATCCCGCCCGCCTCAACGTTCGGGTGCGAACATAGCACTGAGAGCAGGGTGGTCTTGCCGGTTCCGGCAGGACCGACCAGTACGGAGAGCCGCGATTCCGCGAGTTCTGTCAGCGCAGCGGTCTTTTCCACACGGGCGCTTTCTTCCAATTCATCGGGCTTATCGGCCGACTGCGCGGCGAGGTGTGCGTCGAGCAGCTTCCGCCAGTCAGCCGCGACGGTCATGCGCTTGCCCTTAGTTCGCTTCTCGATCGCCACGCGGATGGTCTCGCCCACCTCCGTCAGCCGGCCTAACTGAAGGGCCGGTGAGCCATTGGCCATGTCGATCTCGCCGACGGCATCCCCGAAATCGTCCTTGGCGACGTTCATAAGGTCGGCGTCCACTTCGCACGGCGGCTGGAGCGTAAGCCCGCGGATGCCGAGCACAACTTGATCTTGTGGAAGGAGCGTGTTGCCGGCTCCTGCCGCGTCTTCAAGAACCTTAACTGTGAACGCGCGGACCCGCCGGGCATCCGTTCCCGCGTCCAGGGCCGTCGGTGCAGGCAACGGATGCTTCTTGCGGATGACCTCATCCGGGAAGACGCCACGGTCAATGGTCCACACACTGACTGGGTCTTCGGTCAGGCACGTCAACTCGTAGAGCAGGTACGGGTTAGCGAGAATGGCTGCGTCGCTCGTGTCGATTCCTGCTTTGGCGCGCTCCTCTTGAACATAAAGAACGGTCGCCTGCTCCCGAGTGATCTCGAAGCGGCTGACCAGTTTGAGCAACGCGCGGCGTTCATCAGGTAACCGGGCCCACTTGCTGCACAGAGTCTTGCCGATGCTCTTTGCCAGCGGTTCTGGCAGGTGCTTCTTGGGGTCGGCGAACGTCTTGTCGACCAACGGCCAAGGATCGGCGTTCTCGCCCGCCTTCTCGGCGAGCGCGCGGGCGACGAACGTGCCGAACTCCAAGCCAAAGGCAGAGAGCGCGGATCCGAGCCCGGGGCACGGCCCTCGCGCCTTCCACAGCTCCCCGAGTCGCGCGTCGATCCACTGCAGACACTGGTCCCAGGGCCCCGGCAGTACACCCTTGGCCTTGCGAAGCGATTCGGCACAGGCGAGCAACGAAGCAATAGCACCATCGTGGCTGACCAGTTGAGAAGCATGCGAGAACTCGACAAGTCGGTCAGCGGGCGAGAAAGCTACGATGTCAGCCGGATCGAAGTCTGGGTCTTTGACCGCCTTCTCGATTGCCGCGTAATACGGTAACAAGAAGCCGTCTTTGAAGTCGGGGCGAATGGAGTGCTGGACCATACGCTCCCACAACATCGAGCGCAGTTTTCCTTTCAAGTCCTTCGTGGTGTAGGCGTATTCTTGAGCAGCGCCGACGTGCAGTACGCGACCGACGCCGATCAGGATACGACCACCGGCTGAGTCCTCCACGAACGGCACTTGTTTGGCGTAGAAAAAGCACAGGGAGCGCTCGGGCTTGAGGTGGCCAGCGAAACAATCGAGCAACGCGGTCTGGTTCAGATGCTCCTGAATCCACTGCGTCTTGAAGCCTAGATCAGGTTCGCGTTCCGCCTGAA
This sequence comes from Binatia bacterium, assembly GCA_050735755.1. Taxonomy (GTDB): domain Bacteria; phylum Desulfobacterota; class Binatia; order UBA9968; family UBA9968; genus DATMAM01. Next base: position 6,784 of record JBOHVR010000758.1, on the reverse strand, counting down.
CATCCAGCGCGTGCTCCTTACCCAGAGCCGCCATTTCCTCGCGAAGCATCCAGGCGAATGGCACCGCTGGCGCGGAGTAAGGCGGATGGCGTAACGGAGTTTTCTTGAAATGGCCGTGGCTCGTCTCCGGGCCACGGTTGTAGGGATGATTGGCCTCACGCACATATTCAAAAGGCGCCATGAAACCGACGCGCTCGGCAACACACGATGGCCACTTCGCCTGCGGGAGTGTCTTGATACTCTGCCCCGCAACGGACTCCTCGGCATCGTCGTCGCGGTCCTCGGCGATGCGCTTGAGCTTGAGGCAGGCGCCGTTCAGCCGCGGAGCAGCGCAGACGCGGCCGTCCCACCCGGTGTCATGCCAGGGGACGCGGATGGAAATGTGGCGAACTGGGTAATTCATGGATCTTTCTCTACTCAACAGGAGATTAGTCTTTTCGCATCGAGTGCCCCGCCAAGCCCAACCACCTTCGCTTGACGGTAGAGGATGCAGCCAGCACGGCGGCGCGATCTCAGCGTGGTCGCTCTCATGTGGTCGCACCTCCACCATCGGGAACGAACGGAGGCTGCTGTAGACGCGCCGGGTTCTGGACGACGACTACGGCGTGTCGCTTCGCGCGCGTGATCGCGTTATACAAGAGTCGCCGCTGACGATCAGCCGACCCGGCGACTTCGTAAGGCCAGAGAACGATGACCGAATCGAACTCGCGGTTCTTTGCCTGGTGAATCGTCATCGCGCGGACGCCTCGATCGCGGACTCGTCGATGGGCCCTTGAGCGTTGATGGATGAATCCGACTTGCTGGAGAATGTCGCGCACGGTGACAGTCGTCATTCCCGTCAGTCGCCGTCGCTGATCAAACCAAGCCCCGAGAGCGGCCGATACCGCTAGCCCATCGGGTAGATGCAGAGCGGATACGCGTAGTTCCGTTGACGGGTCGGCTGGAAGCTCGAGTCCCGAGATGTAGTGTTCGCACTGATCCTCCTGCGAGACCTCCCAGGGAATGCGATGCGGACCAACGGCTGGATTGCCTATCGGACTTTGTTCGACACGCGCAACCAGGTTACGCACGAACTGCGAGTTGGCGGCGCGGACCGGAGTGATTACCGCGATGTCGTCGCAGGCATGCCACCAAGTCAGGTTCCGAGACACATGTCCCGCCCCGGCGTTGTGGTTGTGCGCCCCGAGAATCCATAGTCCGCCGCCGTTTTCTGGCACTGCTCTTCCCTCCCGGAGCGCGCTTGCCGCCGCCAGAAGACCGGCCGCAGAAGTGCGATGGTTGTGGGTCAACAGGACAAGGTCGCCGGCTTGCCTCGCCCATGCGACGGCGGCGTTCTCGCCGGATGCATCGAGGTCCTGGTAGTCATCGGCAGCCGCGAGGCAGGTCGCGGACTCTGACAGGGCGCGAATGATATCCAGTTGACCCTCTTTGCTGTCCTGCGCCTCGTCGACCACAACGAACGGAAAGGCGGAGGCCAGCCATTGCCTGACGACTGAATGCTCCATCAGGACACCGGCTGTTCTGCAAACCTCCGGGTAATCCGTTTCACGCACCTCGCCAAACCCCCTGGCGCTTGCAAGACTTCGCCACCGCCGAGCGACGTGCCAAGCGAAGCTGTCCATCGTCACGCACTCGAAACGGTTGCGCGGTCCGGAGAGACCCAGAAGCCGACCCTGCATCCGGCGTCTCGACCCATGCATCTTGGTGAGAGCCAATACCCGTTCGTGATCTTTGACTGGCCGCTGGTCAAGCATCGCGGCAAGTTCCGTGAACAGCTGCGTGGTTTTGCCGCTCCCGGCGGGCCCCTCGAAGAAACGCAGACTCATGACGAGAGCCGAAGAACCGTGCATCGCGCGGTGCTTCTTCCGGCATCGCTCTCGATCAGCGTGCAGCCGTCGCTTTCGCCGAGGCAGGCCTTCGTGAGTGCGTCCAGCAGCGCCTCCGCTCGCTCTCGACAACCCCCGCGGTTCCCAATGACCGTCACCACGTTTTCGTAGGCTAGGTAGTCCGTCTTCAGCCGTCCGGCGCCGGTCTTGATCTTGAAGAGAGCCGTCAGCTCAGCGACGGTTGCAAACTCTCGATCGATCCGGCCACGCAACTCTTCGAGTGCGTCGCTCCCGCCACCGCTCAGCATCCAACCGATCGCATCCTCGATGGTCCAGTCATCCCGCCACTGCAGGATGATCTCAGGGCACCCCTCTAACGTCTGGAGTCGGCTGATCTTCGCATTGCCGGCGTCATCTCCGTCGACCAAGGGCACCAGCCCTCCGCGCAGACGCCGCAACGTACAGAACGTTTCCTCGACTGCGGAATCGTGGGTTGGTACCACGCCGACGACGGTTCCGAATGACGGCGCGCCTGAGCCGCCCGAATCCAAGGCGTGCTCGCCAGTCTCCAGCACGTCGGATAGCAGCCGCAACCACTCATACTCGCTGCGTCCTTCCGGGATTAGGACGCGATGCTGCATCAGCGCTTCGATTACGCGGGGCCGGTCATCGTGACAGAGCTTCCGCGTCGCATTGCTCGCGGTAGCGTCGAGCGGCCGTGCGATGAGAGGCGTGGACACGACGGTCTCCGGCCGACGCTCGAGAATCTGTACCGAAGTCGCCGGATAGAAGGCGGCTACCCGGGGCGAGTGACTGGTGCAGATGGTCTGCTCTGCTATCGACACGGCCTGCGCCACGAGCCGCCGTTGAATGCCGGGTGGGATATGAAGCTCAGGTTCTTCCATCGCAAACAAAAACGGCTTACCTTGTCTCCTGCGCTCACGACCAAGCTCCAGCAACAGGATGAACGTTTGCAGGGACAGTAGGCCCATCCCGTGCCGCCCTACCGGCAGACCAGTGCCGCTTGCCCCTTCATAGTGCGGGACGAGGGCGCGCAGCAACGAATCCGAATCGGTTGACGTGACACGGAGCTGGAATCGCGGCGCCGCCGGAAGGAGCTGCGCCAATTGATTGTTGACTCGATTGACGAGCGGCTGGAGCCCCGCATCGGTTTCGAGCGGTGGAGTCGGTTGCCGCAAGCGATCGCGCTCATCGAGAATGGCCTGCGCGGGGATTCCCCCAACGGTGGCCACCGCTTTGCGGAAGAGGTCGGAGGCAAAGGACGCCACGCCCTCCCAAGTACGGCGCGCAGGCAGAACGTAGTAGCCAATATCGTCGTAGAGCCGGGTGGGAATTTGCTGGATCGTGTCGTCGAGGAACGGATCCTCCACGGAATCGTCGTCGTGGAAGTACCGGATCGACTCGACCGACAGATCTTCAAGGTCGAAGCGGGCTGAGACTGCGATTTGGGCGCACAGGTCCTCAGCGGCGGCGCTTGGCTCGGGTTCGACTCGTCCTGTCTCCGCGTTCCACCATTTCGGCACCCCACGGCCCTCGCGGAACCAGGCATCGTGCTGGTTGGGGTCGTTTCCTTCGAACCCTCCCAACGTCGCAACGATACGGATTCGGCTCGACGCCACCGGACAGCTACCGTAGAAGTCGTGTTCCGTGAGATCACGAACGAGACGCGTGCGGGCGAAGACAAGTGACAGCGCATCGATCAGCGTGCTCTTGCCGGCACCATTTGGCCCGATGACGACATCGTGATTCCCGAAGCGGATATTCGCGTGCTGTATCCCGCGAAACCCTTCGATCACAAGCGCCAACAACTTCATCGCCGATCAGGCCTCCTGCTCAGGTATTGCTCGCCAGCACCTCGACCAGCTCCGCGATCACCTGCAACTCGCCCTCTTCGGCGCCGGTGAGGACGATCGGAGCGAAGTCGGGATTGACTGGCTTGAGTATGATCCTTTCGTGGCGCCAGGAGTCGTCTTTCGCGGACTTCTCGCTCTCGTAGCGCTTTACCGTGTATCGCTGGCCGGTCTCGGGGTCGGTGGTGTCGCGGAGTTGGACAAGAACGGTCTTGCCTTGGCGTGTCCCCTCGACCGGAGCGCGGAAGAGGCAATACGCGCCGTCCGGGATCGCCGGCTCCATGGACTTGCCAACCACCTGGGCTACGAACATGCCCTTGCGAAGGCGGTGGCGCGACTCGACGGCGACCCACTCGAAGCCGTCGTCTTCGACGGGCTGCGGATCACTGAAAGCACCGGCCGCCGCTTTGAGCGGGACGAGGGGCACGCAGTTCTTGTACCGATCCTCGGGCTTGGGCTCGACAATCCGCGGACGAAACGGAATGACCTTGGATGCCACGTCTTTGGTCTCGCCCGGCTGGAACGCGCCAGGCCAGCCACCGTGTTTTTCGATGACCTCGTCTATCTCCTTCATCAGGCGGATCGTTTCGTTGAGCGCGACGACGATCTTCTGGTAGTGGGCAATGTCGTCGTTGGAGAGCTTGCGACCCTTACGGTCTTTGAGCCACTTCTCACAGACCTGGTAACCGCCGATGTGAAAGTTCCACACTTTCTCAGGGACACCGCGAAAGCCGATGGTCCCGGGCGTGGCGGGCTGGCCTTTTTTCGTCGCGGCGGCGTCGAGCCACACAGTGTCGTCCGACCAGCCGACCCGCTTTACTTCCGGGCGGCCTGGACCTATGTAGGTGGAAATCGGAGTATCGAGCTCGGGAGACTCCATCAGCTGAACCAGGACGAGTTCCCGACCGAGCGCGACGAGATTCCAGAACATGTGCCTGTCCGGGGTCAGGGGCACGCGCGGAAAATCGATCCGGAGGAACTCGCCGTAGCGCTCGCGATATGTCCGGGAATGCAGCACCGAGTAGATGTAACCGAACACATCTTCCGGGCCGAAGACGCCTGCCATTTGGCTCGGTAGTCCGGGTTGCTCTGACACGAATGTCAAGTCCAGCTCACTCTTAAGAGTCGCGATCGATTCCCGACTCAGGTTCGGTCTTCGTGCACGGGACGCATTTTCTCGAAGATTCTTATCGAACAAACCACTTTCGTCCCTGGCAGGATAGACATATAGAGGGAGTAGGTAGCAGCTTCTGCTGGATTCAGCGGCTTTCTTTTCTACGGGGAAGCGAGACGAGAGAACGGCTTCGAACGAACCGCTTCGGGCGATTAGGCGTGTAGTTACCAGAGCGAGATTCGGTCGTAGGACGTGTTGCATCAACTCGTGACGGGGACGATCGTGAAAGCCGCCAGTATTACCGGTGTAATAGGTGTATCGATAATCGAATGGCCGGTATAGGACTTTGATGACTCGCGAACTGTGTACTCCGGAGGCGACTAAGTCTTCGTGAGCGGCTCGTTCGCGCAGCCCCCGGGGTTTGCATGACTCGAATTCGCGTAGCGCTCTCATCATGTCAGCCGCGGAGAGCTTGATCGCGATCTCGTCGAGAGACGTGACAAAGCCAGCAGCATGTAACTGGAAAATCTCTGTTACTGAGCGAAAGTATTGATACTCAACTCCCGATTCCCCCGTCGTGGCCTGAAACGAGTATTGAGTAGGAACAGGCGAGAAATGACGCCAAGGAGTGTTGAGCGCGTCATGAGATGCCAGCCATTCGTACTTCGTCGCGCGCAGCCCCCACAGGTCATGGTGGCGAACGACAGAGATCCCCTTTGAGACCGAGGTTGTCGCCAGCGTTATCGCGACGCCCTGCTGGATGTCAAATACGTTCTCGTCTTTGCTTCCGTCAGGGCAGACCTCGCCTCGGTTTGAATCCCCGTGAAGCTCCACCACGCGAATGTCAGGAAAGCTTATCATCAACTGCCGCCTCATGCCTCGATGTATCACCCCTGACAGGTATGAGTGGTTCGTTACGAAGCCGACCACTCCGTAACCTGTTCTCTCGATTTGATCGTGCGCGAATCGAACGAATTTTATGTAGTCGTCCGACAGTGGCTGGATGTTCTGTTCGCTTCGGACGTCCTCCTTATAGGACCCCAGAAGCTGATCTATCCATGCTCCTCTGTTAACAGAGTGTTTGGAGTATGGCGGATTGCCAATCACCACCGTGAACCGCTGCGTTCGCTTAATCTCGTTGACCGCCTGCGCCTCATGTGCGAGCGCCGGCAGAAACTCGAGGGAAAGCTGTTTGTCACTTGGCGGGTGCAATGCGTTCGTGAGATAGATCCGCGCCCGCACATCACTGCTGAAGTGATAGTCAGTTTCGTAGAGCTTGAGTCCGATCTTAAGGTGCGCGATGGCGTAGGGCGCCATCTTTAGTTCGTACGCATGAAGCCGCGGCAGCAGGTGCTTGGGCACGTATTCGTTCCAGAGCGCTTCGATCTTCTTGTCGCCGTGGCCCTCCGCCTTCCATCTTGCGGTCAGGGTCTTGTGGATGAGGTTGATAACTTCGACGAGGAAAGTTCCAGTGCCTGTGGCGGCGTCAAGGATCTGGACGAAATCTTGGCTTGCCGGGACGCCCTTGGGAATCTTGAGGTCCTTGTGGCGTCTGGCCATCTCGCGCCAACTAGCGGTGTCGGCGAGGCCGTCCTCGAGGCCGAACTCGGTGCGGAGCAACTCGTCCACTGAGCGTACGATGTAGGACACGACAGGGCGCGGGGTGTAGAACTCACCGCGCTTCACCTTGTCTATTGGGTCATACTCCTTGGCGAATCCCTCATAGAAGTGGATAACGGGGTCTTCCTGCGGGTTCCGGTCGCCGAAGTCGCGGACGACGGCCTCCATGTTGGCGTCGTCGAGTAGATCCATCACCTCGCTCACGCCCAGCTCGTCGAAGTCGATACCCGGTCCGCCCGCTTTGCCGCGCCGCCCACCGATCTTGAGGAAGGTCTCCATTAGCTCGCGCAGAAAGGGATTCGTGCGCATGTGCGCCGCGAAATCATCAGCTGTTTTCTTGTGCGGGTCAGCGA
>JBOHVR010000757.1:0-2823 GCA_050735755.1 Binatia bacterium | reverse complement strand
GTGTAACACCCTGATCCGTTCAAGGCCTCCCCGGCGGCAACTGGTTCAGAAACATTCAAACCAATTCCTTCAAGTAGAATCAGACCGGCGACGTTTGGATTTTCCTTTTTTGCCGTAGGGCTCTACGCCTTCGCGGACAGAACCGGAAGATTTTACAATCGCCAAGTCTATGAGATCCAACGGTTTACGGGTCGTCCGCTTGCTCGCATCCAACACCTCGATCGCGACAATGCGCTTGTCTTTCGCGTAGTCAATGACAACGCCATCCAGCTCGACTGAGTCATCAATCGAGACGTTGGCTAAAAACTCAATATTCAATAGGTCATGAGCGGCATCGTATTCGATCTTCATGCGATTTTATCCCTCGAGTATCGTTTTATATCAGAAGTCAGATACGCAGTGATCACTATGCACTGTCCTCGGTTTCCTCAAAAACAACCCTAAGAAGCTTTTCTCGCCGGCGAACTCTGCGTCGCTGCTGGGCCACCCACCGGCCCCCGTGTCCCTCGACGATTTGCTCTGCCGATCTTAGTGCTTCGGTGACCCATAACTCACGAATCCCCCGCCTTTCCATTTTTCTCATTGCCAGCGGGATGATCTCAATCTCTTTCATCGACTCCTAAATCATCTCCGGACCCGTGGCGCGCTGGAACCATTCATCAAAGCTCGACATCGGATGTTCGTCTCCTCATCCGGCTGCCACCTTAACATTTGGGAATGACAGATGAGGTCATTTTTCTTTCACGACTAAAAAATATTTTTGGCTTCTTCTGTCACCTATTGTCGCTGTTTGTCGCTTTTTTGCGCAGGTGTCCCTAATGCCTGCAGAATTTTTTTGGCTCTCGGCTCAAACTCGCCGCCGTAGCTCTTTTTCCTCCAGGGGCGCCGGCTCGAACACGACACGCACCCTGGCATGCAAGGCGTCGGCGACACGCCGGAGCATGCTCAGGGAGTGGCCCTCGTAACCGGGGGACTCCAGACGGCTGACTTGTTGTTGTGAAGTCTTGAGCAGCTTGGCGAGATCTTTTTGGGAAAGCCCGGCACGCTCGCGCAACGCGGCGATTTGCAGGGCGACTTCCCAGGCCTCGCCGGCGTCCTTGAACCGAGCGACGAATGCCGGATCCTGCATTTGCTTTTCCAGATATCGATCGAAATTGGTTTTTTTCACCGCTCCATTCTTTTCCGCCAGTCGCGCATCCGCTCCCGCGCGGTGTTGAGTTCGCGCGCGGGGATGGCCTGGCCTTTGTTGCGAATTGCGTGCAGCACAACGATGCGGCGGTTCTTCATGAAAAACCACAGCACGCGCGTGTTGAGCTTGCCAACGTGGCGCAGCTCGAAAAGCCCCTCGCCAAGCGATTTGGAGAGCGGCTCTCTATGGTATTGCCGGTTTCGCAGTTTAGCCAGTCCGGCAAGAATTGCTGCGAAGTCGTCCGGATCACTGACCGTCAACTCGTTCAGGAACTCCCGCACAGGGCACTTGCCAGCCGTTGTCTCGTAAAACTCTACTGTAAAGTCCACTGCATGGCAACATCAAATTTGATGTCTCACCCCCTTGCACCTTTTCCCGTTAACCTTTAAGAGTTCAAAGGCGCGGCTTAAACGACTCAAAAGTTCTCACCCTTATTTGCTGCCCGATTTCTGATCCGGCCCGAGGCGGGCAGCCAACTTTGGGTTGGCTTTGCGCCAGCGCGCAAACCATCTCCCTAATCCAAGAAAATCGATGTACCGACGAAGGGCGGATGACTTGAGATTCTTCAGACGACATTCCTCGATATCCCGGAGCCGGTATTGCGGTATACCCAGAGCCTTGGCTGCAGCCTTAAAATCCATTCCGCGGTGTTCCCGCGCTTCTCGGAGACGGGTGGCCACGGCTTGGAAGCGAACGGTATCTTCGATATTCACTCCATAGAGGCTCGAAAGCTCCCCAAAGATTGGACTCATGACTTTTCCGAGCCGGCGGGAGATCAAACGGATTTCATCTTCCGAGAGGATCTTTCGCATAAGGCTCTGCGTTCTCTTAGGTGAGGACGTTTCCTTCATGTCAATCCATCGAGCCTTCCTTGCTCTCGGCCTGGCCGTCATCGGCTGACTGCTAAGCGCGGCACCTTACCGGCCTCTTCCCTTTCGTTTCCGTCTTCCGCCATTTTCGGCGGCTTTCCGCAGGGCCCGAAGGATTCTTTTCTTCAAACGTTCCTCGCCGGCGCGGGCCAGCAGCATGCTACGAAACTTCTTGTCGATTTCAGCCGAGGTGTCTTTCACCGCATGACCTCCCGGTAGCGGCAATTGATTCGCTAACCATGTAAGGAATGCCCGATTGTTCGAGCCGACGCGTCACCTCCTTAATACTTCCAACTCCTCACTTATGGCCATCACTCTTTATCACCGCACTATGACATCCGAGGTCACGAGCGAAAGATTTTTTGTGCTTCTTCTTTGAGCTTCTGCTTCAATCCATCGGGCCGGACAACGCGTGCCTGGCTACCAAAACTCAAGATCCATCCGACAAGTTCGGTCGTGTCAGCTACCTTTAAAGTCAGCCTCAGCCGTCCATCTTTCAATGCGGTTATTTCCTGGCTGCCGTGCCAAAGTTTGTCTTTTACCCAGGGCGCTGCTGTCTTGGAAAATAGAAGCTCGACTTCAATCCGGCGACCGCGCATAACCATGAGCGCGTCTTGAACGTATTCTTGGACATCAAAGCCCAACGGCATCTGATACGGATGGTCGGTAAGGGTGATGGAGCGAATTCGTTCCACCGCGAACAATCGCACGTCTTTTCGCAGGTGACAGTAAGCGATCAGATAGAGCCCTCCCGACGCGTACCAG
>JBOHVR010000756.1:0-3224 GCA_050735755.1 Binatia bacterium | reverse complement strand
CTGTAACCGCTGTAGCCGTTCTCATGGAATCTCTGGGCAATCTCGTCTACGGTTTTGGATTGGCCCTCAGCCCATACAATTTATTCGTCGCCGCAACGGGAATAGTTCTCGGCGCGATCATCGGCGTGCTGCCGGGACTTGGAGGGACGAGCGGCGTCGCCATTTTGCTGCCACTGACATTTGTGATGCCGCCGTCGTCGGGGATCGTCTTTCTCTCGTGTATTTATTGGGGAGCGCTGTTCGGGGGAGCCATTACTTCGATCCTGTTCAATATCCCTGGAGAACCCTGGTCTGTTGCCACCATGTTTGACGGCCACCCTATGGCAAAGTCGGGACGCGCCGGACAGGCCTTGGGATCAGCGTTCATCCCCGGCTTCTTTGCGGCCTTGGTCGCCGTGATTCTCTTTACCTTCTTTGCGCCTCCTCTGGCAGAGTTCGCTCTTCGCTTCGGCCCGCCGGAAAACTTCGCGGTTCTTTTGCTCGCCTTCAGCACTTTCACCGGCCTCGGAGGCGCCTCTGCGGCAAAAACGTTTGCGGCGACGACTGTGGGTTTTCTTCTAGCCACTGTGGGACTGGATATTGTTACGGGGCGTCCCAGACTCGCCTTTGGTTCCATCACGATGCTGAGCGGCTTTAGTTTCATCACGGTGTCCATAGGTCTCTTTGGCATAGGCGAAATTCTTTTCTCCGCCGAGGAAACCGTGGAAATCAAGGGCGTCCAGGGAAGAGTCGGCCTCAAGGATCTCGCGGTCGTATTCCGCATGTTAGGGCGAAACATCGGCAGTTTCTTCACGGGAACCCTTTTGGGATTTTGGATCGGGATCATGCCTGGGACTGGAGCCACGCCTGCTTCGTTCCTCAGCTATGGACTGGCAAAGAAATTCTCCCGCCATCCGGAGCGTTTTGGAACGGGTATACCGGAAGGAGTACTTGCCACAGAAACGGCCGCTCATGCCGCCGGAATCGGGTCCCTTCTTCCCATGATGACCCTGGGTATCCCTGGCTCGCCAACTGCCGCAGTGATTCTCGGAGGCTTATACATTTGGGGTCTTTTGCCCGGACCTCAACTTTTCCTGGAACAGAAAGAGTTCGTCTGGGGTCTGATTGCCAGCATGTACATCGGAAACGCGATGGGCGTAGTTCTCTGTCTGTTTTTGGTTCCATTGTTTGCCGCCATCATGCGGATTCCTTCGCCCATCCTGACCCCGATCATTGTCTTGTTCAGCATGATCGGTGCCTATGCCGTACACAACTCCATGTTTGATCTTTGGCTTGTGCTCCTTTTCGGGTTGGTCGGCTACGTATTCAAAAAACTCAATTATCCGCTCGCCCCGCTGGTTGTGGCTCTGGTACTGGGAGACATCACGGAAGAAGCCCTGCGTCAGAGTCTGATTTTGTCCGACGGATCCCTTACGATATTCTTCACGAGACCGATATCAGCTTTGTTTATGGTCGTGGCGCTCTTCCTGTTTGTCCTCCCGTTTCTGATGACTTTGTGGAAGCGCATGCGGGCTTGAGGGTTTAAGATGGCCATCATCGCCATGTCGCGCGAATTAGGCAGCTTGGGAACCGTGACCGGAACGGCCGCCGCCAAGGAACTGAAGTACGACTACGTTTATCGGGAGATTACCAGTAGGGCGGCCCGCGATTACGAGGTTCTGGAAGAGAATCTGATTCGGGTCGTTGAGAAAGCTCCCCGTCTCCTCGAGCGCTGTCCGGTTAACGTCATCAGGTGGCGCATTCTCTCGCCCCGCTCGAGATCGTTTTCTTGAACGAGCGCCAGCGCTTTTTCCAGCCCGCCCCTACTTGCGTCTGAATCCTGGAGCGGGTGGGACATGCCGCCGTGAGCTGCCGGTGAACGCGTTTGGATGAATGTACTGGCGCGTGCCGCCGTTAAATACATCAGGGTGAATGTAACGGCGGTCATTGAAATTGGGCTGGAAGCGGCCAGAGCAAGCGTGGCCGTGACAGGGTTTTCTTTGCGGAGAACTGTTTACAACAATAATGGCAACGTTTTCGGAAATCCTCGATTCTGCTGAAGCGTGATCAGCGTATCTTTCCTTCTGTTCTGCCAATTCTTCTGCTCGCCGTTCGGAATCAAATTTTTCGATGGCGATCGTTGGTTCCTTTGCAACCGGCGCGGCAGCGGCAGGATCTTGCTGTCGCATTTCGACAAAACTGTGTCGGACGATCACGTCCGGAATTGCCCTCACGCTTGCTGGAATCCTCGAGTAGTCGTCGGTGAAATGAGTAACCCCTCTAGAATCAACCCACTGGAAAACCTCCGCGGCCGTAGCGCATTGCAGCGTTGCCAAAACTAAGCCTCCAAGGAGCACAAAAAACATAAGATTTTTTGCCTTCATAATCTCTTCCGACATTTAAAAGGAACCGCTACCTTCGTCCTTCGATTTTAGCTTGCGTGAAACAAAGGTCAATGAATGGTCTGATTGACCAGACACCACAGCCGCTTGACATGGTTCTCCTTTTCTAGTAACGATAACAATTACTAATAACATAAGGAGGTAATTATGGCAGCTCTCAAAGGAACCAAGAGTCACGAAAACCTCAAGAACGCCTTCGCTGGTGAGTCTCAAGCGAATCGGCGTTATCTTTACTTCGCACGGGTGGCGGATATCGAAGGCTACCCGGATGTAGGCGGTCTATTTCGTGACACCTCTGAGGCCGAAACCGGTCATGCGTTCGGCCATCTCGACTTTCTCAAGGAAGTGGGTGATCCCGTAACCGACGTGCCGATCGGGAGCACGGAGAAAAACCTCAAGTCCGCCATCGAGGGAGAAACTTACGAGTATACCGAGATGTATCCCGGCATGGCCAAAACCGCGCGCCAGGAGGGATTTCAGGAACTCGCCGAGTGGTTCGAAACGCTTGCCAAAGCGGAAAAATCACATGCCGGCAGGTTCACCAAGGGATTGGACAGGATCGCCGGGAAGGAGCCCGCTGAAGCCGCAAGCTAAGCATAGGTCTCGTTAGGGCTGGGTGAAACCCAGCCCTAACGGACGGATTTTCGCATGGCCATTGAATTTAACAGCAAGTCTTTCTGGGACGAGTCGCAGCTGGACGGTGAGTTCAAGCGCGTCTTCGACATCTGCAACGGTTGCCGCCGTTGCTATAATCTCTGCCCTTCTTTCAACGATCTGTTTGAGCGGCTCGACAAAGAAGAGGTCGATGGAGACGCCGAAAAGCTAAATGGGGCGGACCTGAGG
>JBOHVR010000755.1:0-15413 GCA_050735755.1 Binatia bacterium | reverse complement strand
GCGATGCTAGGACACTCGACAAGATTCCTCTGGATGATCCCTTCAGCGCCCTCTCTTGGCCACGGGTGCAGAGGCCGAAGCCCGATCCTTTCAGTGAAGAGGAAAGAGACCAGATCCTCGGCTACTTGAAGGAGAAAGCCCCCTTCAAAGACTATGCCTTTGTATTTTCCCAATTCTGGACGGGTATGAGGCCAGGGGAAGCAGTAGCCCTCCGTCTCCGGGATATTGACCTTCGATCCTCCAGAGCCGAAATCACCAAGTCCCGTCACTTAGGCGAGGAGAACGCGCCCAAAACCCCTGGAAGCGTGAGAACGGTGAGCCTATTGCCCAACGTCGTTGAAGTGTGGCGTTTACTAATCCCTCTTCATGGGAAGGAAACTGATTATCTCTTCACCGATGCCAGCGGCAACCCGTTAGATCTGGAGAACTGGAGTGGCCGGCAGTGGTGGTATCGAGCCCTCAAGGTGAAAGATATTCGTCCTCGTAAGTTCTACGCCACTCGCCATACCTACATCTCTATGGCCCTCTCCCATGGCGTCAACATCAAGTGGATTGCAGAGCAGTGTGGAACCTCGGTGGAGATGATTGAGAAGAACTATGGAAGGTTCATCCGCAACGATGGAGACGAGCCTTTAAGACAACTTCTAGCGGCAAAGGTCGAGCTTGCAGGGGCTCAAGAAAACACCCAAACTGAGGTGGAAACCGAAACCTTTACCGAAACCTTTTTGGAGGAAGCGTCTAACGTAGCGGGATTATTGGTGGTCCCAACGGGAATCGAACCCGTGTTACCGACGTGAGAGGCCGGTGTCCTAACCGCTAGACGATGGGACCGTGGCTGAGGAGGTAGGACTCGAACCTACAATCGCCTGATCCAGAGTCAGGTGGCTTACCAATTAGCCGACTCCTCAAATCCCCTTAAAACTAGAGGAATAGACTTTTTGAGTCAAGGATTGAGTCGCAGCTCGCGAAAGTGCTTCGCTAGGGAATCTTAGACAACGCGGTTTTCAACCGCTGCAGGGTGCGTTCTTTCCCCAGCACCGCGATGACTTCGTAGATGCCCGGACTTACCGTCGAGCCGGTGAGCGCGACGCGCACGGGCTGAGCCAGGTCTCCAAGCGGGAGCCCGCCTTCCTCCAGGATTTTGGTGAAGGCTTGTTCAATATTGGCTTCGTCGAATGGATCAAGGTGCTCCAGCGCTTCGATAAGTCTCTCCAGGTGTGGCTTCACCTCAGGTTTGAGGACCTTTTGCACCGCTTTTTCGTCCCACCGCATCTCATCGCTGAGGTAATAATGGGCGAGATCCACCAACTCGACCAGGGTCTTTGCCCGCTCGCGCAGCGTCGCGATCATTTTTTCCAGCCACCCTTTATCCTCGGGAACCGGGTACCCTTTGGCAGCAACGAAGGGAACGATTGCCTCGGCAAGCTGGCTGAGCGGGCGGGCTTTCAGGTAATGGAAATTGACCCAGAGAAGTTTTTCCGGATTGAACACGCCGGCAGATTTACCCACTTCCTCGAGCGTAAACTTCTCAATCAGCTCCGTGCGCGAAAAAATCTCTTGGTCTCCGTGCGACCAACCCAGGCGCACGAGGTAGTTCACCAAGGCCTCGGGAAAATATCCCATATCCCGGTAAGCCATGACTGACGTCGCGCCGTGACGCTTGCTCAAACGCGCCTTGTCGATGCCTAGAATCAACGGGACATGCGCAAATTCCGGAGGTTTCTGTCCCAGCGCCTGATAAAGAAGCATCTGGCGCGGCGTGTTAGCCAGATGATCATCACCGCGGATGACGTGCGTGATTCCCATCTCGATATCATCCACCACTACGCAGAAATTATAGGTGGGAGCCCCGTCCGAACGCGCGAGAATGAGATCGTCTAGCTCGCTGTTTTCAAACACAACGGGCCCTTTTACCTTATCCTCCACCACAGTTCTTCCGTCTCTCGGAGCCATGAAACGAACAGTGAATGGGGTAGTTGAGCTTCTTAGTGCAGCCGCAATGCTTTCGATTTCGCTACGATCCTTCGGCCGACAAGTTCCGTCGTACATAGGCTTCCGCTTTGCCTTGAGAGCTGCCTGTCGCTTGGCCTCGAGATCCTCGGCCGTGCAGATGCACGGGTACGCTCGTCCCTCCTTCAAGAGCCATTGAATCTTGTCCTTGTACAGCGGAAATCTCCGCGTCTGAAAGTAAGGCCCTTCGTCCCAATCGAGGTGCAGCCATTTCAGGCTCTGCAGAATGGCCTCAATCGCCTCTGGCGTCGAACGTTCGCGATCGGTATCCTCAATGCGCAGGATGAAGGTTCCGCCGCAGTGGCGCGCGAAAAGGTAATTGAACAGAGCGGTGCGCGCCCCTCCGATGTGGAGGTATCCGGTCGGACTGGGAGCAAAGCGTGTGCGCACAGCGGTCATGGGTTAGGAAACGGTGAACAGAAAAACGGCTCACAAGATGTGTTATTATGAATGGAAGAAAACCGGGAAAAATGCAACATTAATCATAATCGAGAATTTTTCATGAGCACTTCAGAGACTACACCCTCTCATTTTATCCGCATCATTGCCAGCGAGGACGTAAAGGCGGGGAGGTATGGCGGCCGCGTTCACACCCGCTTTCCGCCGGAGCCCAATGGATATCTTCACATCGGTCACGCCAAATCGATTTGTTTGAACTTCGGCCTGGCGGCTGAATTCGGGGGTTTGTGCAATCTGCGCTTCGATGACACCAATCCGAGCAAAGAGGACGTCGAATATGTGGACTCCATCAAATCCGACGTCCTCTGGCTCGGCTTCGATTGGCGAGACCGCGAATACTATGCCTCGGATTATTTCCGACAGCTCTACCAGTACGCCGTCCAGTTGATTCAAGCCGGCAAGGCGTATGTTTGTGATCTGACGGCGGATGAGATCCGCGAATATCGCGGGACCCTGACGGAGCCCGGCAAAGATAGTCCGTATCGGGCCCGGTCGGTGGAAGAAAATCTGAATCTGTTCGAGCGCATGCGCGCCGGTGAGTTCCCCAACGGCTCCCATACGCTCAGAGCGAAAATCGACATGGCGTCGCGGAATTTGAATATGCGCGATCCCGTCATGTACCGCATTCTGCGTGCGAGCCATCACCGCACCGGCGACAACTGGTGCATCTATCCAACCTATGACTTCGCGCACGGGCAGTCGGATTCCATCGAAGGGATC
Organism: Binatia bacterium; assembly: GCA_050735755.1. GTDB lineage: Bacteria > Desulfobacterota > Binatia > UBA9968 > UBA9968 > DATMAM01. The sequence continues at coordinate 12,224 of JBOHVR010000755.1, read as the reverse complement.
ACGCATTCGATCTGCACGTTGGAATTTGAAGACCATCGTCCGTTATACGATTGGTTTCTCGACCAGCTTGATATCCACCATCCGCGGCAGATCGAATTCGCGCGCCTTAACCTGACCTATACGATCATGAGCAAGCGCCGGCTGCTCCAGCTCGTGCAACAAAAACATGTCAGCGGCTGGGACGATCCGCGGATGCCTACCTTGTCGGGCCTGCGCCGGCGCGGCTACACGCCGGAGGCAATCCGTAACTTCTGCGAGCGCATCGGCGTCGCCAAGCGCAACAGCACGGTGGACATCGCCATGCTGGAGCACTGCTTGCGCGAGGATCTCAACCGGCGGGCGCCTCGCGTCCTGGCCGTTCTTCGCCCGCTCCGGGTTGTGATCGACAATTACCCTGAAGGCCAGGTCGAGACGCTCGAGGCAGTGAATAACCCGGAGGACCCGAGCACCGGAACGCGCGCCATCCCGTTTTCCCGCGTGCTTTACATCGAGCAGGAGGACTTTCGCGAGGACCCGCCCAAGCAGTTCTTTCGGTTAGCTCCCGGGCGCGAAGTCCGCCTGCGCTACGCATACATCATCAAGTGCACCGATGTGGTGAAGGACCCTAAAAGCGGCGAAGTGGTCGAGTTGCGTTGTGTTTACGACCCCACGACAAAGAGCGGGTCCGGGCAAAGCAGTCGTAAGGTCAAGGCGACTTTACACTGGGTATCGGCTGAGAATTCGATCGTGGCTGAAGTCCGGCTGTACGATCATCTCTTCAGCAAAGAAGATCCCGACGACATACCCCCGGGCGCTGACTGGACAGCCAATTTGAATCCAAACTCCCTCGAAATCTTATCGTCGTGCCGCGTCGAGCCGAGTCTCGCAAGTGCGCGGGCGGGAAGTTTTTATCAGTTCGAGAGGATGGGTTATTTCTGCGTCGACGCCGATTCGTCTCTTGCCAAACCATTGTTCAATCGTACGGTAACACTACGCGATACCTGGGCAAAAATCGAAAAGGCACAAAAAAAGAACTAGTCGAACCCGGATGGAAGAAACGTTGTTCGAAAAGCTTGGCGGTGAGCGAAAGTTGCGCCATCTCATTGACGTTTTCATCGACCGGGTTTTTGCCGACCCCATGATTGGCTTTTTCTTTCGTAACGCCGACAGAAGAAGGCTCAAGGAGATGGAATACCAATTAACAGCGGAGTTTCTCGGAGCCGGCGTCGCTTATCAGGGAAGGCCGCTCCACGTAGCCCATGCCAAGCATCCGATCATGGGCGGACAGTTCATGCGTCGGATGCAGATCCTCCGCGAGACATTGGAAGAACTCGACGTCCCTGAAGAAGTTCGGTCGGCCTGGCTCGCACACACGGAAAGCCTGCGTCCGCTGATCACGAGAGATAGGGGATCCGACTGCGATCCCGACTCCGCCAGAAAAAAAGTCGACGAAGCCCCTCAGAAAAAAGTCCGCTAACTCTAGATGGGATCAAGTTTCTGGAAGCTTTTGGGAGCGGACCAGCTCTCTCCTCAATCCCGGTCGAAGCTTGGAATCGTCGCTCTCCTCTACTTCATCCAGGGAAGCCCACCGGCCATCCTCTGGGAAGTTCTACCGGTGTACTTTCGCTTGCATGGGGTCTCCTTAAGCGCCATCGGCGGGCTGCGCTTTCTCGAGCTTCCCTATTCTCTTAAATTTTTTTGGTCGCCTTTGATTCACCGTTACGGCGACCGCAGAGTCTGGGTATCGTCTTGCATGTTGGCTGTCGCCGTCGTCGTTGCCGCTCTTCCCTTCGCGGACGTCGGGCGTTTGAGTTGGGTAATAATCGCCCTCGTCCTGCTCCTTACGACCCTGTCCGCAACCCAAGACGTTGCCATCGACTCCTATTCTGTCGGCTTGATCAATCGTGATGAGGAAGGCCCCGCGAACGGCATCCGGGCTTCCGCGTATCGGGTCGCTTTGGTCTGCATCGGCGGCGGCACAGTCCTTCTTGCGTCCGTTCTGAATTGGGCTGTGCTCTACCTTATCGCCGCAGCCACGTTTGCGTTTCTCAGTCTGTTAACTCTGCGCGTGCCTATGCTGGCTCTTCCTTCGGAAGCGCGCAAGCGCTGGCTCGAGGGGTTTGTCGGCTGGATCGGGACCTGGCGAGCGATCCCACTCGTTCTTTTCGTGCTGCTCTACAAGCTCGGTGAGTTCGCCATCGGCCCTATGGTCAAACCTTTCTGGGTCGATCAGGGCCGGTCTCTTTTCGAGATCGGCCTGATTCCGACAACCTTCGGCATCGTTCTCAGTGTCGCCGGTTCGCTCGCCGGGGGTAGCTTCATTGCGAAATATGGCACGTTTCACGGAGTCTGGGCGCTGGGCCTCCTTCAAGCCACCTCCAATTTAGGGTATGCCATCGTTGATTGGGCTCATCTGGGGCCGCTCGGACTGTACAGCGCGTCGGTCTTCGAGTCCCTCACAGGCGGTCTCGGAACCGCTGCTTTTCTGGCCCTGTTGATGAATGTTTGCGAGAAGGAGCACGCGACGATTCAGTATGCCTTTTTGTCTTCAATCTTTTCTCTCAGCGGCCGTCTGGTTGGCGGAATCAGCGGCTTGGGAGCCGAGCGCTTCGGCTACGGCAACTACTTTGCTCTAACATTTCTACTATCACTGCCGGCCTATGCATTGCTGCCGTGGGTGAGACGCTGGATTCACGAGGGAGGCTCGACTCGCAAATGAGCCTCAAAAACATCGTCACCCGTCTCAAACAGAGCGAACTCCCGGCCCAAGCATGATTGAAGCGCGCGCCCGTTAGGCAAGTTCTCGTAGCAGTTTTTGCCATGCCAGCCGCTCGCGCGCTGGATCTACCTTGGGCGCAAGCCGAGCGCAATGTCGCTGCAGCGACCGGTAAAAGCGCCGGTCGGTTTCGGCCCGGTAAAGTAACCCTGCAAGCTGCTGGGTATCGCCCACGCGAAAATAGCCGGGATAGTCTTCACCCAGAGTTCCCATCAATCCCGGAATTTTTGCAGCAATGACCGGAACAGAGGAAGCCAAAGCTTCCGCAAGCGCGTTGGAGCTCCCCTCCATCAGCGAGGTCAAAGAAAGCAGATGGCTGCTGGCCAGGAGACGTCGGGTCTTTCCATACGGCAATTCTCTCAACCACCGGTAACGCGGATTCAGCCGGCTTTCTCTAGCAGCCCGCTTGCCAAGCCAATCCGTGAGCGCGCGCCCGATGTGAATGACCGAAATTTTCGAAAACTCGGGTAGCTGGCGGACCGCCAGCGCGGTCCGCAGCGGGTCCTTTTCCTGCCGGAGATGGCCGACTACGCAGATTCTGAAAGCGCCGTTTGCGATCGTTTGACCCGTCACGCGAGCGGCCGATTGATAAATAATCCTCGTTTTGGAGTGCAGACGTTTGGGGAGTTCCTTTAAGGCCATGGATTGCAACACGACTAACCGAGTTGCCAGTTCCAGCGACCGTTGCGCTTTGTGGCTGGTTCCGATGTCCCGATAGAGATCGGTCCCCGTCAAGACGACGATTAAGGGCACATCCGGACGCTCTTTGTAAAACCGTTGGATCGAATCAAAGCTGCGCCGGGCATGAAGTGCAATGAAAACATCGCAACTTCGGCCGCTGTATGTGTGAGTCACGGCAACCCGATGGCCCGACTTTCGCAGCAGCAAGGCCCACCGGTTGGCGGTCACGCTGTTTCCAGTGCGAGCGGACGCTCCTGCGGGAGTAACGAGCTCGATGTTCATGAATCCGTGCTTAAACCAGCTATTTTGCGCAGGTGCGAAAGCCGGCCCAGACATCGCGACGGTCAGGCGTGTAGAAGTTGCGCCACGTGTTGCGAATCAGACGCGAGCGCGTGGTCCAACATCCGCCCCGTAGGATCTTGTGACTGCCAAACCACGGCTGGGAGTACTCCTTGTAGGGATCGATCACGAATCCTGGAAAGGGCAAAAAAACATCCGCTGTCCATTCCCAAACGTTCCCGATCATTTGACGGCATCCGAAAGCGCTCTCACCTTCAGGCAACGCGCCGACGGCGATGCAGCCGCCATTGATCCAGTCAAGGTTGGCGCGCTCGGGAGTTGGCGGTTCGGCACCCCAAGGAAAATTTCTTTTACGCTCCGAAATCTCTTTCCCTGATATCGGCTCAGCCGAGGCGGCCATTTCCCACTCGGCCTCGCTCGGAAGCCTTCGCCCGGCCCAATTGCAGTGAGCTTCCGCTTCAAACCAGTTGACATGGACCACCGGCAAGTGTTCCCGCAGCGGCACAAACCTATCAAACTCTCTCTGGCGCCAGCGGGCGTTGGCTTCGCGCTGCCAATAAATCGGATGCAGGGCGCCGGTCTCCTCGCGCCACTTCCACCCGGCTTCGCTCCACCACTGGGGGCGAACATAACCGCGGTCCTCCACGAACGCTAGAAAATCCTCGTTAGTTACCGCCGCGCGCGCGATGCGAAAGGGCTTAAGCGTGACCGGGTGAGCCCACTTTTCGTTATCGAAGACAAAGGGCAGATCGGGCGTCGCGCCGAACAGAAACGTTCCGCCTGGCACTTCCACGTCGCCAGCAAGCTCTCCGCCCTCGCGACGTGACGCCTTACCTTTGCCCGCACCGTCGAACTTTGGCGCCGGATACCCCAGGGTCTGACGCGTGTAGGCAATGGCCTCAGCGTGCATGTACTCGTGGAAAGTAGCGAGCAAATTGAAATAGATTTCTTGCTCTGGCGATTCACGACCGCTCATCTGGTCAGTGACCCGAACCAACACAAGCTGCATATACTCAAGCGTCTTTTCGCGCGACGGTAGCCAGAGATCCCATCGGATATCGTGAGCGACGTTGGCGGAATCGTAGAAAGCGTCACCGGCTTCCAAAATCGGCTTGTGACCGCGCAGGTGACGAAGCGCCCACAGCTCCTGAAACCACGCCACGTGCCCTATCTCCCAGAGAAGCGGATTGACGATTTCGAGTTTCGGTACAATCATCTGCTCGTCACTGAGATCCGCAACCAGGCCGAGAGTCCGCACGCGCGCCTCTCTCAGCGTTTGAACCAACGCCTTCGAATCCATCGTTTACCTTCTTAAGTCATCCATTGCGATCGATCAAGTATGAAGTCTCTTTTCCAAAAGATCGCACCACGGGCGAAATTCCTGAAACCATTTCTCCGACTGATGTTGCAGCAAATAAGCGTGTGCGGCAGCAAGGCTCCGCCGTTTCCGTGAAGAAAGCGATAGGGAAGAATTCCTCTTGTTCATTTTTTTTAACTGCTCGCAGAATTCACGCAGCGCGCGCCAGTAGGGCAGCGCGCCAGCGCCAAACCGTTCTGTAATCACGCGCTCCCAGCTTTCTTCCGGATCGTAACGCAACGGGTCGAAAGCATATTCGAAGCAGCTTCCGAGGGGAATAAAACTCAATTCTTCTTGCAGGAGCGGATTATTGAAATAACCGTAAACTTCCTGGGGTAAGTACGGATCGCGGTTCTTTAGCGGGCTCAAGTGCAGCTCGCCGCTCATCGCGAGGTCATTGACCGGATAGTTGTCCCATAGAAGCAGGCGTCGCTTGAGCTGGCGCGTGATCTTGCGGACATGGCTCAGGCGGATTTTTGGCGCCACGACCGCAGGTCCCGTCCAAAAACAGCACACGTTTTCCGGCAGCGCTTCAGCCAATTTCGTCAAAAATCTGGGCTCGAACCTGCCGAAGACAGCTTCAAGGACGGGATCCTCGCTGTAATACGACGGGCACAACCACCATTCGACGTCCGACCAGGAGGCCGGCTGCCGGTTGAGAATTTTTTTTAGCCAGAGACCTTCGGCCCGCGCCAGGCTGCCTTTGAATTCCCGCTGATCGTCCTCAACCTGAAAAGCCGAAGGAATGTCGTCAAAGAGCACGGCGAAGGTGCGCACCCCTGCCGCATGGAACCTTTCCGCCTTTTTAAGCAAGACCTCGATCGGCTCTGCCGCCGCGAAACACAGCCCGGCGCCGGGATGAAAGCCATATACAAAATCGACCCCAAACGAGCCCGCACACTCGATCAGTTCACAGAGCTCAGACCATTGCGCAGGAGGATACGCTTCCCTCCATCTTTCCCTGTGAAAGGGATCATCTTTGGGGGCGTAGACGTAGGTGTTCATACCGCGGCGGCTGCCGAACTCCAACAGGGCCTTACGGTGGGCGAGTGTCCATTGTGGACCGAAAAAGCCTTCAACAACGCCGCGGCGTTGAAAGGAACCTGGGTGCGCTTTTAAGGATCTATTGGGCATTAGAGGCGGTGCTGCGTCTATTGACAACTTATCGGATTCACTATAGAAAAAGCAAGAAATGCCGGCAAGCATGCGCTTCTTGCCGGCCTTTTTTATGGCGCGCGCCAGCGCGAATTAGCGTCAAATGGGGCGGGAGCATGGCCAGGATGAAAAAGAAAATCTCAGGGCGCGAGGGAAAATCGAAAGGTCGCAGAAGTCTCGAAGATCCGGATCACGAGGAATCTGAAGACCAAGATCTTCCCAGCGACGAAGCCGGACGCTTGAAGATCAAGAAGAATTACGAAGAGTTGCTGGGTATTCGGATTGAAAAACTTCGGGGGCGCGTCCTCAATCGGGAAAAGATCAACAAAACGATCGAGGGCATTTACTTCATCTGCGCCGCCTGCAAACGCATCTGCCATAATCTCGATGAGGGCCTCATCGAAGATCCGCAGAACCAGAACAATCTCTGTAGCGCCTGCGCCAAGGAGCGCGGGGTCACGGGAGCTGCGAGTTAAAACTCAATTGCAAAGCTGCTAGCACTTCCCGCAAATCGTGCGGCATAGGACTCTGCCAGGCCACAGCCGCGCCCGATTTCGGATGGCGGCAACCAAGATAGAACGCGTGTAAAAAATGTCTCTTCAACGGTGGAGATAAACTGTGCCCGGGCCCGTACAGCGAATCGCCGACCAAAGGGTTTCCTAAAGTCACAAAATGCGCACGAATCTGGTGCGTCACTCCGGTGAGCATTTCTACCTCGACCAAACTGAAGCCGTGGTCCTGTGCCAGCGTGCGATAGCGCGTGACTGCGCGCCATCTTTTCTGGCCCCGATGCGCAGCCGGATCGACGAGAGCTTTCATTTTGCGTCGATTCTTCGGGTCATGAATGATCGGGTAATCGATGGAACCTTGCTTGGGCGTGTCTCCTCTAAGCAATGCCCAATATTTTTTATGTACCCGCTGGCTGCGGAACTGCGCGCGCAGATCGCTAAATGTCTCCTGCTCTTTTGCCACTAAAACGAGCCCGGAGGTTTCGCGATCCAGCCGGTGCACCAGTCCGGGTTCCCACAGACTTTTGCCGATGTTTCTTAACTCGGGTCGGATGGCTACGAGATGATTGGTCAGCGAATCGGTTTCTCTGGCGGAAAAGCCGTGAGTTGCCATTCCCGCCGGCTTGTCCACGACCAGGATCGCTTCGTCTTCATAAACGATGCGCACGTTCGTACTATGCCGGGGCAGCGGCTCTTGAGCGAGAACAACGTTCGGGCCGTGAAACGAGATCAACTCTCCGGCTCGAACCACGTAACCTTTCTTGCGCTTCTTTTGATTGACTTGGAAGGCGCCTTCAGCGAGCGCCTTTTTCAACTCGCGCAGAGACACATGCGGCAGGAGTCGACGCAAGCAAGCATCGAGCCTGGCTCCTGCATTTCCCGGCTCAACCACCCAAAATGTCACGCAGGGCAAGTCTTGATCTGGCGGTCCTTCTTTCATAAAGATAGGTACTTCTGAATATCTGGTCCTTCGGATCCACACCGGAACCCTGATGAATCGACTTCGTTTCGCTTTGATCATGGCCGGCGGTAGAGGCACGCGCTTCTGGCCCGTCAGCCGCGCTCACTATCCCAAGCAGCTGCTCAAAATTATCTCGCGCAAGAGTCTGGTCCGTGAGACCGCAGACCGCGTCCTTCCTCTCGTCGGCCGCAGCAACACGTTCGTGGTTACGGTGCGGGATCACGCCAGTGCCGTGCGCCGGGAACTCGCCGTCATCCCGAGAACCAATTACATCGCCGAACCTTTCGGGAGAAACACGGCGCCCTGCATCGGCCTAGCCGCTTTGGAACTTCTAAGAAAGAATTCTAACGCTGTCATGATGGTTGTGCCAGCGGACCACTGGATCGCGGATGTCAAGAGTTTTCGCCAAACGTTGAAGGCGGGCATGGCGCTCGCAGCGGAACGAGACGTCGCCGTCACGATTGGCATCCGGCCCAGTTACCCGGAGACCGGTTATGGTTATATTATTAAAGGCAAGCCGCTGCCAAAACAAAACGGGACTTTTGCTTGCCACGTCCAAGGCTTTAAAGAAAAACCGGTGTTGCGCGAGGCCGTTCGTCTCCTGCGTTCGGGCTCATTGTGGAACAGTGGAATCTTCATCTGGAAAGTTCGGATCATCTTGGAGCTGCTCCGGGAATTTAATGCGCCGATTTACGAATCGCTGCAGCGGATTTCACAGGCACTCCCCCAAGCCAGCCTGGGCAGCCCCAGCGCGACGCTACGCCGTAAGGTCCAAAAGGAATACAAAGTGATGCCGAATATTTCCGTCGACCATGCGGTCATGGAGAAAGCCGCCGCCACGGGACGCGTGGTCACTCTCGAGGGGAATTTCGGCTGGAGCGACGTGGGCAGTTGGGCTGCCTTGCATCAGCTCTTGCCGCGCGATGCTCGCAATAACGCCGGCGTGGGTCAATGGCTTCCCGTGGACTCGCAGGATTGCTTGGTCCATTCGCCGCAGCGTCTCGCCGTCTTGTTGGGCTTGCGCGATGCCGTCGTCATCGACACTCCCGACGCTCTGCTGGTCGGGGATATGCGAAGATCTCAGGACCTGCGCGCCGTCGTGGCCGAATTGGAAAAAAAAGGCTACAAGAACCTGACATAGGCCTTGCGTGGAACAGCCGTCTGACTCGAATTCAGAATTGAGAGCGCGTGGTCCCTTACGCGAAGGTGAGTCCGTTGTCTTCCTCGACCGCAAGCAACGGCTTTACCTCAAACGACTCGCGCGCGGAAGAGACATCTTGATCCGCGGCGGCAAGATCGCCAGCGCGGACCTCATCGGCGCCGGGGAAGGCAGCATGGTCCGTTCCTCGCTCAACGAGCAATTCGCTGTGTTTCGTCCGAGCTTGGCCCAGTTGATCCCCAACCTTCCGCGCAGCGCGCAGGTGATCTATCCCAAAGATATTGGACCGATTCTTCTTTGGGCGGACGTTTTTCCCGGCGCCTCGGTCGTTGAGGCCGGAGTTGGGCCGGGGGCTCTGACAATCGCGCTATTGCGCGCGGTTGGAAACGAAGGACGAGTCATCTCTTACGAGATCCGCGCGGACTTCGCCCAGATGGCGCGCGACAACGTCGCGCGTTTCTACGGCGCGGCCGAAAACTGGACGCTCAAAACCGCCGATGTTGCCGTCGAGCTTGCGGAACCGAACATAGACCGTATTCTCCTGGATCTCCCCGAGCCGTGGACCGTTATCGAGAAGGCCTGGGAGACCCTGCGTGGCGGAGGGATTTTGTTGGGCTACGTTCCCACCGCTCTTCAGGTAAAAAGTTTCGTTGATTCGCTCCGCGCCCACGGCGGATTCGCGTGCATTGAAACTCTGGAGACCCTGATGCGCTTTTGGCACGTCAAGGATCTGAGCGTGCGTCCGGAGCATCGCATGATCGCGCACACCGGCTTTGTTACGGTCGCGCGCCGGATGCAAAAGCGGGGGAAAAGCCTGTAGGCCGGCCGCTTTCGGACAACAACTGTTTTTACGAGCCCGCACAAGCCAGCGGGAATTCGAACGAGGCTTCAGCGCGCCCTTGCGGAAGAAGCAGACTGAAGGTGCTGCCATAACCGACGGCGCTCTGGACTTCAATTTTTCCGCCCAGCGATTCGACCAGCTTCCGGCACAGGCTCAGGCCGACTCCGGTTCCGCCGTAGCGGCGCGTCGAAGAACCGTCCAACTGGCGAAACACGTCAAAGATGACTTCCCGGTCTTCCTGGCTTATACCGATCCCGGTATCCACGACCGCGATTTCAATCACGCCCCCGACGTGGTCAGGCGCTGGCCGCGCCTCAATAGCGATCTCTCCCTGCTCGGTGAACTTCACGGCATTGGTCAATAATTGCATGAGAATCTGCTGCAACTTTTTTGCGTCGGTCTCGATCAACTTCGCCGTCGGCTCAACCGACTTGCGGAAGCGAATTGGCCGGTCGCGAATCAGCCGGCACGCGACCGTTTCAAGCGACACCAGCAGCTCTTCCAAATTTACGCCTTGATAAGTTGTTGCTAGCGCGCCCGCCTCCATACGGGAGAAGTCCAAAAGGCTGTCCATAAGATGAGCTAATTCCTGGCCGTTCGTCACCAGACGCTCCAGAACCCAGCGGCTATCCTTTGTGACGCCGATATTCTGCAGAATTTCCGCATAGCCGATGATTGTGCTGATCGGGGTGCGCAGCTCATGCGAAACATTGGCCACGAAATGCTTCTTTAGCCGGTCCATCTCTACCAGTCTTCGGTTGAGCGCGCCAGCCTCATCGTATAAGGCGCGGTACTTTTCCTTGGCCTTCTCTGACTCCTCGAAAAGCATTCCATTTTCCAGCGCCAGAGCCAGTTGATCGGTGAGGCTGCAAAGAAGTTCGAAATCGTCCGCGCTATACCCTTTCCCGGATCGCTTCTTTCCCAGAGAGACCAGGCCGATAAGCTCTTCCTCAAAGAGCAAGGGAATGAGCAGTTCCGCTTTTAAGTCCGCGAAGATCGCCAAAAGAGTTGCCCGGCTGGCTTCATAGGCCGGATCCGCGGCCGCCTCGTCTTTTGAAATACCCCTCCGGTGCGCCTTAAAATGCGCCCGCCATTGGGAATGGAAAATCGGCGCGAACTCCTCGACGGTGGTTGCGCCCGAGCGGCATGCAAGACCGATGTAACCGGCTTCGGCCGAAGGAAACAGAACAAAAGCCAGGTCAATGCCGATGCGACCCGCCACCTTTTGCAGATATTTCTCCGCCAATGCTTCGGGCCGCCCGAGAGAACGCAACAGTATACTAACTTCGCCCTGCAACTGCTTGGGGTCGTATTCCTTGCGATCGAGATAGCGGGTCACAAGTCCTTCCGTCGAACGTAGTAGGGGATTGAAGACGACGGCGACGAGAATCGAAAACAGAAATGGCGCCAGGGGATCCGTCTGATAGACCCCTACCGAAAGACTTAACAGCGAAGCGATCAAGACATAAATCAACAAAAGGGCTCCCGTCAGAGCTCCCCGGGTCAGGCCGGCTTTGAGGAAAAAGTCAATTTCGAAAAGGTCATATTTGACCAGCGCGTAAGCTACGGAAAGCGGGAAGAACACGGCGGGGATTAACAGAAAGTTGTAGGGAATCTCCCAACCAAACGAGCTGACCAGAACCGTGCCCAGTGTGGGCAGAAAGAAGCCCAGCACGGCTCCCACGAGCACCACGCGTAGGCGCGATCTTTCTAGGTGTGAACCCGGCCGCCGCAAAGCTGCCCATAGCAGGCCGAGAAACATTACGGCTGCAAAGCAACCGTAAAGATAAGCCAGCTGCGCGGCGCGGGACCAAGCCACTTCCGCACTCCGAAATGTGAGAGCGTAAAGCACACCGAGCACGACAGACAGCCCGTAAATGAGAAACACCTTTAGGCGCAGCTTTCTCTTAGGCGCGCTGCCCTGCGTGAGCAGCAGTGCCAGATGGATCCCCAGACTGGGTGTCAGCGTCATCGAAAGGACACGGAGCTCTGGAGGCAGCATCTGGGTTGCCAGGAAATCAAAGGTTGTGGCAAACCAGACAAAAATCGCGCTCGTCATGAAGAAGAGCGCTGCTGCCGAAGCGGACGGAGAGCCAACATAATAGGGGGCGAATCCGATCGCGAGAAAGCCGACTCCGACAAGCAGATAGGTGCCGAAGCTCAGCACCCAATCCCGAAAGGTAAAGACCATCGAGGGGACCGAGACGTTTAGCCGTCTTCCGTCTCTTTCCAAGTCGTAGGAGAACGTCGTCCCGGGAGGGAGGCGGCGCACGGTCTCATAGACTTGGCGCGGCTCGCGCACCGGCTCACCTTGAAAAGCAACCATGCGGTCCAAGAACTTTAACCCCTGTTGGGGGCCGCTCCATGCGGGAACAAAAACTGGACCGACCGACAGATTGGCCTGCAAAAAGAAGCCTGGAAAGGGTTGGTTCATCCACTGGAGGGAGAAAAACAGAGTACCTGCAACCAGAACTGCGGCAATCAAGCCCACCGCCAGGAATAACGC
>JBOHVR010000754.1:0-7424 GCA_050735755.1 Binatia bacterium | reverse complement strand
CGACACGCAGTACATCGGAGGGATTTCGATCCGAATGCTGTTGTAAACCTCCGCACCCTGCCGGCGTAAGTTGTCGATCTTCGCCTCCGTCAGTTCACATTTCCACGACGAGATGAGTGTCGGTGATCTCGGTCACTGCCCCCAGCCTGAGATTAGGCTCCGCGGAGTAATAAAGCGACCGGGAGTCTTTTCTCCAAGAAATAAATCTTTTTTATGTAATCGATTGTGCAATCAATATGATTCTGCACCGCTAAAAGCTTTTCACGCGGTCGTCAAGCATGGTGGTTTTGCACGCGCAGCGGAATCAACTCACTTGAACCAGCTAGCGATCTCGCTGCGCATCAAAGAACTCGAGAAATAAAACGCCGCCGCGATTTTCAATCGTAGGAAGAGACGAGCTTGCCTGACGGATGCCGGAAGAATTGTGAAAGAATTGGGTGTCGGAGTTGGTCCGGACCCAGTCATTCATCAGGTTCAAAGAAATGAAGTTTCTTTATTCCCTCTGCTTCAACTCGAGCGGTGGGATGCTCTTTAAGTTACGCGCCCCTGTTTTCAATCGTTTACAGAGTACATTGCCCCTTGAGCTGACTTCTAAATAAATGACCCTGATACTCCAGGTGCCCGTATTCGAGCGGCACAATCTCATCAGTCTTACGCGTCTCTTTTTACCTGGCAGTAATTACAGGCCATCAGCCTATGGCTTTGAAGCGATGAGACGCCCGGTAATTACATCCCACAGCCGGAATGAGCCGTCATTACTCAACGAAACCACTCGCTGCTCATCCGTTGAAAAGCCGGCAATCCCTACGGGCATTGTACCATGGCTGAGGGAAGCGCGTTTTTTGGGCTTGCCGTCTTCGAAGTCCCACAGGTCGACCTTGCCATCTTTAGTGGCAGTGAGAAAACGTCCCGACATCGCTGATTCACTGAAGGCCGCAAAGGTGACGTTCGCGTTCGCAACCTCGTGCTGAGCGGGCGACTTGAGATCATCGAGAACAACTAGATCCGCCCTGCCCGATTCAAATACCACGATCGCGCGCGTTCCTTTTCTGTTGCTCTCAACAAGCAAAGCCGCATCTCGGTGCCGGCCGCCTTTCAGCTGCGGCCGGTTTGGAGACTCAGTATCAGCCAACATAATATGGCCCACGGTATCTCCGACGAGCACGTAAGAGCCGAACATCCCGGCGATCAGGTGAGTGGGCTTCGCATGATATTCTATCTGAACGCTCTTCGTTAAGTCGCCTTGGGTGTCGTATATGTCCAGATAAAATTGGCGCGCAACAAATATCTCCTCCCCTGACGTGCTAAATCCCATATACTCGAGCCGGCGGCCGCGAGCCTGGGCTCCTGGGAATAATTCTTTTGTCCGCAGGGTGTCCAGACGAATCAGGTAGACGGTACCGGGTGGATTGGGCCCATCTTTACCCCTTTCACTTGCCACTAACGCATAGCGACCGTCGCGGCGCAGCTTGCTGAAGATCCCGCCCTCTCGCCAACGCTCCATAAGGTAACCGGCGCCTGCGCCAGTGAGTTGGGCTTCTTCGGCGCGGTTTTCACGCCTGTATTGAGCTACCTTTAGCGCCGTGTTGAGCGCCTCCTCCGCCTCGGGCGTTCGCTTAATTTCCAACGCGCGCTGCGCTTGGTCAGCAGCCTGCAGAGGATCGAGATAGAGGACCCGATACGCGCCCGCTACCGATGCCAGCACGCGTTGGTCGCGTTCGCGCTCGGCCGCAGCCAGTTTGGCCTGGAATTGCCAGAATGCGATCCCGCCCAACATGATGGTCGTAGCAGCGGCAATACCAGCCATCCACAGGTTCCGTTTGTGCTGGCGGCGATCTTCACTGATGAGCTCATCGACTTCAAGCCCGCGAATTGGCGCCGCTAACCTGGCGACCGCTGTTAAGAATTGCGGGTGTCGAAGATTCAGATCCGGCTGGTTCAATGTCCATCGCAAGTCGACCCAAAACGGCTCCCGTTTGAATTTGCCTGCCAACGCTTTTGGAAGGGCATTGGTAAGATCCCAGTCGAAGTCAGCCCGGTCATCGTTCCAAACGATATTGCCGTCAGTCAGTACGATAAGGAACTCAGCGGAGGATCGGTTCGCAAACCAGTAATCGATTTCTCTTGTAACCCATTTTGACACGGCAGCTTCCCGCGAGGCCATAAACAAGAAATATCGTGAGTCGGCGAGCGCCGTCTGAATTAGGGTCCATCCCTCGGGAGCTGCGGAAAGGTCGGTTTCGTCGCGAAAGACGCGCATCCCGCGCAGCCGGTACCAGGGTTTTGCCAATCTCCGAAGCGCTTTCTGAAGCTGCGGAGCCAACCGGCTGTCAGCGGCGTGGCTGTACGAAATGAAAGCATCGTACCGCTTTTCTACTGAGTTGATCGCATGCTCATTCATGGCCGTCTCCGTAACGGAAGAACCCGCGCCATCAGGATATCAAATATCAGCTCGATGATATTGCAGAATCTTATAAGCGCCTGCCCATCAAAACAGCGAGCCGTTGATTGCAACCGCGAAAAGGCAAGAACTGAAAGGGAGAGAGACAGCGATAGTTCGCACTACGGTAAGCGGAAATATACCGCGGAGGCTAGTCAGAACAAAACGTTAGGGGGGTTGGCTGCCAACTCCGAATCGATCTGCGAGCGTCTCAAAATTATAGCAAACCAGGTCTATCTTCGCGCTGATGATTTTAAGACTCTCTAGAATCCGGCGCTTTTCCGCAGCAAGATCGACGCCAGCGTCATCAAAAACCACAGCCAGGACGATTCTCACATTACGCCAGCTGTAATGAGTAATCCCCCCGCTGAGCGACTGAACGACTTCAACCAGCCGAACCGGATTGGTCCGTGGTCTGGTATACTTTACTTCCACGATATACTCCGAACCGCCTTTGACAAAAAACCCGTCAAAGCGCAGATTTGGACCATAACTCAACTGGCGCTGAATCGGGGCATTATAATCGACTTGTATTCCACGAAGGGCAAGGTCCTCAGCCTGTGCAATGCGGCTCCGTAAGCGAGGAGTATCCTGTAGAGAGGGTGAAGTAGAACTCTGTAAGGCGTTGGCGGCCTCGGTCTCAACGATTTCCGCCACCTCTTGCTCAAGACGCTGGCGCTGAATCTCAGGCGGCAGCGGTCTCAAGTCGGCGCCAATCTCAGATGGCCCGACCTTTGCACTGGTGCCGTCTTCTATGCGCCGTCGTAGCGCGTCGAGGAGACTCGCGATCTGGTTATGAAAGCGATACCCGATCGCAGCAATCAAGCCAACCCAAAGGAGTGTCGGAATCAGCGAGACGATGTGCCCTCCATGTCGTTAACGGCCAGGTAGTAATAGACCGGTCGCTAACCCTGACGCGAAAACGTTCCGCTTCGGGATAGAATTTTCCTGTGTTCAGCAAGTGTTGTCAATGTTTCTTTCTAAGAACTGCAGCAGTAAACACCCATCCAAGGTCCAAGGTGTTAGGGGTCAGGTGTAGAGTAGAGGACAGGCTCAGCTTCCGTATAGGCCGATCTTTGGCTGTGTCCGCCGTTTCCACCTTCGCGCCCGTTTAGGATCTTCCGTAGCAAGTAAGCGAAACCCTCTATCCCCAAAGATCAGAGGCTTCGGCGAGGGTCCTGAGAAATGCCCGATAGTCCTGGTCTTCGACAAACATCGCCCGCCTGGCGGATCCACGGTTCATCACGTGGTAGACCGCTCCCGGAAAACTGAATCCTCAGCGGACTGCCATAACCCAATCCCCTAACGCAAGCAGGCGACGTCTCAACAGATTGCTATTGTAGTTGACCCAATCCAAACCTGATCGCTATCGGCCGGCGCTGCGTGTATGGTCTCCCCGTTGGTCCCTGTTTGCACCAGTTCTTCTCTCCGGTGGCGGAGACTCTCGCTTTTGAGCCTCACGCGCTGCGGAAATGGGTTCTGCAGTTTCCGCCGGAACCACTCCCGATCCGTACTGGCTGGCGTAGACTTGGGTGAATTCAGCCCCGAGAAAGAGTATCAGCGAGGAATAATAGACCCAGAGTAAGATCGTAATCAGTGAGCCGGCCGCTCCGAATGTCGAAGTCGCTCCGCTAGTGCCCAAATACAGTCCGATCAGGATTTTTCCTATGGTAAACAGCAGCGAAGTCAGCGTAGCGCCGACCCATACGTCGCGCCATTGAATTTTAGCATCCGGAAGGAATTTATACATCATGGCGAAAAGCGCCGTAACAAAGACAAACGATACTACAAGGTCGAGCGCGTGGGCCACAAACGCGCTTCCGCCAACCAAACTACCCATCACCTGGGTGAGGCCGGTTAATAACGCGCTAACCGCAAGCGAGACCAGCAGGAGAAACCCGATTCCTAGAACCATTGCTAAGGAGATGAAGCGCTGGCGTATAAATCCCCAAACACCCTGGCCCGGTTTCGGCGTGACGCCCCAAATCCTGTTGAGAGAGGTCTGGAGCTGGCCAACGACTCCGCCAGCGCCGAAAATCAATGCGGCAAACCCAATTATCGTGGAGATCATTCCTGTTTTGGGTTTATTGCTGGCGTTTTGAACCGTTTCCTGAATAGCCTGCGCGCTTTCCTGGCCGACCATTCCTTGCATTGTTTCAACGATCTCGTTCTGCGCTGCTTCCCGGCCGAAAGCGAACCCAGCTATGCCGATCGTAATGATCAAAAGCGGAGCCAGGGAAAAAAGCGTATAATAAGACAGCGCTGCCGCTAGCTGGAAGGGCTCATCCTCGATCCACTGCATGACGGCGTCTTTGGGTAGTTGCCAATACCATTTTTGCTTCATGATCAATCACCCGTCAGGTCAGGGTCGGGATCAAGGCAGCTATAAAGCAGCCGCCTGCGTTTAGCTGTTTTGCCGCCTTTGATGCTAAGCACGCGGCAAAACCGGGGCCAAGCAGTCACTACTCTTTCCTTGGCGAGATTGACTACCCGCTCTCAATGGAAATCGCCCCATTTTCCGGTGCCGGTGATCGGTTTCGTCGCTGAACCGAAACATCTTTGGTCTTGTCGCCCAAGCGGCTGTAGCATTCATCGGACTCGCCGGACGCGTTTGGGCGATCGACAAAGCAGATCACCAGCAGGTTGCCTTCACGACGCAAGCGCCGGCGCAACGGTCTGCTAGATCGGCGGACGAATACCCTTTCAGACCGCTATCAGGGGTTTGGAACTTTAGCGGTTCTGCAGATTACTGTTCATCTCGGTTATGAGAGAAATCAACTGCCGGAGCAGCGTGTTCGTTTCGGCTTGTTCAGTTTGCAGGCTCAGCAAGCTATCGCGCACATCGACCAGCGTCTTATTGATCGTATCTAAGTCTACCATGTGAAATGCTCTCCGCTTCGCGTTGGGTGCAATACGGAAACGATACGTGAGAACGTGGACCAAGGTCAATGCTAAAAGGCATAAAAATTACCAGCGCGAGTCGGTATAGAAGCTTATCGCTCCAGTAGTAACCGGCCACGGGCGTATGGTCGTCCGTGTAGCCACGGATGACAAATTCTTCAGATCTGTAATTGTTGCTCCAACGGAGGGCCGTAAAGCTTGGAATTGACTTCGAGTGTGTTGAAGGCAACGCCGCAGTGCTCAAGCCCGGCGATATTGTCCCGGACGGGGACTTATCAATGTGAAATAGCTTGCCTGGAGGCGAAGCCGCAGTTAATAAGCCAAAGAGAAGGAATGCAAAACACACTGGCATTGTCTAACTTGATTGCCAATATGCTTTGAGTATATCACGGCTGTTGAGCGCTCGGCAGAGAGGGCAATTTCCTTCGCCATTCTGATGCTTAGTCTAAAAAACTCCCTTCTCCGTCATCTAAACGCTGCACGTTAGGTCAGCATAGCACCGCTAGTACAAGTAGCAGTTCAGCGTCAATGCCGAGGAGGATGGGGCGCCCGTCATTATTCTGCAACCTGCAGATGATTCACCACGGATCGAACGCCTGACACCTGCCATGGAATTTTTAGCGCTCGCTCGCGCGCTTCCAAAGAGGACACGGCACCGCTCAGATAAACAGTTCCCTTGCTCGTCACCACGACTACCCGGGATAAATCGACAGCTTTTTCCGCCGATAGGCGTTTCTTAATTACCCCACTAAGAGCTGCGTCCTCAGCCGTCGCGTCGCCAGTTGGCTGGGGAAGAGATGGTTCTAGGGCAGCAGGCTTTGCCGTCATTAGTTGGCAACCGGCCAAAACCTGTAATGTCAATATTATCACCGCTAAACTGAGCGCTCTGAGCATTCCCGTTTTCTCCGAACCGACGAGAATGCTACCAGATAAACCTCATGCGTGACAAACGGCAATCTCTCAACGAAGATTGAACGACCGAGGTAAGGAATCCATCCGTCGAGGAGAAAGTTCTCGGGGAGATTAATTCGGAACAAGAGCAGGCTCTCGAAAGAATTATAGGTCAGGCCCAAAATCAGTTGGGCATGGTCAACACGATCTTACAGGCAACCCAAATTGAGGCCGGAACGGTCCGGGTGGTGCTTGAGGACGTAGATCTGAGTGAATTACTCGATGAGATTAGAACTGCGTATATTCTTCCTACCAATAAAGACCTTACTCTCAGCTGGGAATATTCTTCACGAACAGTAATCGAGACCGATCGGGAAAGGCTCAAGCATATTCTTCAGCATCTTATTAACAACGCTATTAAGTTTACCGACAAAGGCCAGATAACGATTTCAGCACGATATATTGCTGAACCGAGGGCGGTAGAGTTCAGGGTTGCGGATACGGGGATAGGGATCCCTAGTGAGGAAATTCCGTTCATCTTTGAGATCTTTCATCAGGGGGATAGCTCAGAGACGAGGCCTTACGGGGGAGTGGGATTAGGACTTTACATCGTTAAGAGATTCACCGAGATGCTCGGAGGCAAAGTTACGGTTGAAAGCGGACTGGGGGAGGGAACGGTGTTTACCGTTACAATACCTGTGACTAAATCGGCCTAGTGTGCTGTACCCGAAATCCGTTGAATAATTCGGCCGTCATTCCGGGCAAGCTGGCGCGACCCCGAATCCAGGAAAATCAAAAACTTCTGGATACCCGCCCTCCGGCAGAGTCTATCCTGAGACTTGTCGAAGGGCTCAGGACATGCTTTCGCGGGTATGACGGGCGCTGCCCGCGGATTTATTTTGCGAACTTTAGTTCCAGGACACTAGGTGGTCTTGGTCGCGTCACTTACGTGATACGCAGACCCTTTTGAGTATTTCCGATTCGAATCTGCAAATCGCAAACAGGTAGAGTAGAGGACAGGTTTCCGCTTCCGTGAGGCCGATCCTTGGCTGTGTCCGCCGTTTCCACCTTCGTGCCCGTTTAGAATCGTCTGTAGAAAACCGTTCTGTCCCCCTCGACCGGCTGCTGCATCGCTCGATCACCGTCAACATCCGTGGTGGGAGCTGCCGGCTCAAGGAAAAGCTCAAAGCCG
>JBOHVR010000753.1:0-6765 GCA_050735755.1 Binatia bacterium | reverse complement strand
TGATCATACAATCTGCGCTTGTCAAGATGCCAAAAACCTTTTGCCGGGCAATTGACGAAGAAACCCGTCGATTTCCAGATTTAAGAGAATCTCAGAGACTCGCGCGGGAGAGTAACCGCTCGCTTCGATAAGTTCGTCGATTTGCAGGGGTGCAAGCTGAATCAAGTTTAAAATTCTCCTCGCATCTTCACCCACCTCTGCAGGCAAATTACTTTTGCCATGCTGTCCCGCCGCTCTGCCATTGGACCGAAGTTGCGGCGCAATTTCTTCCAAAATATCGTCGACGTTTTCGACCAGCTTTGCGCCTTCGCGGATCAGTTGATGCGTGCCGCGACTGCGACTCGCTCCCGCCTGCCCCGGAACCGCGAAGACCTCCCGTCCTTGATCCATGGCCAACCTGGCTGTGATCAAAGAGCCGCTCTTTTCCGTTGCCTCCACTACAACGACGCCGAGCGAAAGACCGCTAATGATGCGATTGCGTGCGGGAAAATGATGCGGCAACGGGCGTGTCCCCATCGGAAGCTCGGATAGAATCGCGCCCGAGCCGCTGATCCGATGATAAAGCTCCTTGTGCTCTCCCGGATAAATCACATCGACTCCGGAGCCGAGAACGGCAACGGTTCTTGCGCCTGTGTCCAACGTTGTCTTATGCGCCTCGCCGTCGATGCCGCGCGCCAGGCCGCTTACAACGGTAAAGCCCAGGGAACCCAGATCGCGGCACAGCTCGCGCGCGATCTTGAGGCCGTACGGACTTGCGCTGCGTGAACCCACAACCGCCACGGCACTTTGGTCCTGGGCACAGAGTGTTCCTCGCACATAAAGAAATGGCGGAGGATCTGGAATATGCCGCAAGCGCGATGGATAAACCGCGTCGGTAAGCGGTACGAGGGCCACTCGGGCTTCGCTCAGCCGGCTCAGCTCTCTCTTCACGCCGGCCCAATCCAAAAAAGTCAGCAGACCACGGATCGCGCGCTGATCAAGGCCGGCTATCTCGTTAAGTTCCTTTTCGGATGCGCCGAATACAGCTTGGACAGCGCCGAAATGCTCCACCAATTTCTTCGCGCTGGCGCAGCCCAGACCTTCGATGTGAGCCAGCGCCACCCAGTAAAGAGACCCTTCTTCGTCCGCAGGCAATGACATTCGTCCACTCTGATTATCCTGCGTCAACCATAGATTTTCCTGAATTGTCAAGCGAAGGACAAACCCAGAACTCGTTCGCGAAAGGAAAGTTCATGATGATAATCCAAAAAGGCGGCGATTTCCAGTTCCGCGGCCAAGGGGAGGTCACCAGTGTGAACGCTACGTACGTCGTGCTCGGCGCGGCCGTCTTGGGGCCTCCTCCCGACGCGCGCGAAAGCTCAGACGAACCGGGGTATAATCAAGCTCAAGCGTCGCGCGCAGGTGATGCACTAAGAAGCGCTCATAATCCGGCTTGATCCCCTGGGGAAAGTTAACGAACACGGTGAAGGTTGGCGGCGCGGTCTCGGTCTGCGTCGCGTAAAAAAATTTGACTTGCCGGCCCTGAAAGGCGGGCGGCGCGTGCTGTTTTACCAGGTCTTGGAGAATACGGTTCAAGGGCCCGGTTTGAATCGTGCTCCGGTACGAAATCGATGTGCGACGGACCGTCATCATTAACTTGGCGATTCCAAGCCCTGAGCGCGCCGAAATAAACCCGAGCGGAGCGAAGTCGGCAAACGGAAGCCGGGCAAAGACCATCTTGCTGTAGTCAGCCGTGTTTCTCTGGCCGGCGGGAACTGCATCCCACTTATTGACCGCCAACACGACCGCCTTCCCCCGGCGTAACGTGTAAGCTAAAATTTGCGCATCCTGCCCTGTCACGCCTTCCAGCGCATCGAAAACGTGCAGGATAACTTGACCGCGGTCCACCGAGCGCAAAGCGCGAATAACACTGTAGCGCTCGATCTGATCGGCAATCCGCGCTTTCCGCCGGATGCCCGCTGTGTCGACCAACGTATAAGCTTCTCCATCCCACGAGAAAGATGTATCAATCGCGTCACGTGTGGTGCCTGGCGCCGCATCGACGATTGAGCGCTCGTAACCCAAGAGGCGATTGACCAGGCTGGACTTTCCGACATTCGGTCGACCGACAACGGCAAGACAAAGCGGATGCGCCGCGCCGCTTTCATCCGCTTCCACTCGGTCAGGTTCTGTTTGAGGCAGACTGGCGGCGACGCGCTCCATCAGCTCTCCCAACCCCAACCCATGCTCCGCCGAGAGAGGAAAAACTTCATTCAAACCCAGACGATAAAATTCGTACAGCAGCGATTCTTTCGCGCGCGTGTCGATTTTGTTGGCCGCAAAGAACGTCGGCTTCTGAACCTGCCGCAAGAGCTGTATGGCTTCCCGATCCAAGGGGGTTAACCCCGCTTTGCCATCAAGAAGAAAAACAATAACATCGGCCTCCTGCAGAGCCAGAAGAGTCTGCTCTTGAATCTGCCTCCTCAGAGAACTGTCGGGATCGGGCTCAAAGCCTCCCGTATCAACAAGCAAAAACCTCTTGCCGCGCCACTCCATCTCACCGTAGTTGAGATCGCGCGTAACGCCGGGTTGATCATGCACAATGGCCTTGCGCGCTTTGGCAAGCCGGTTAAACAGGGTCGACTTTCCCGTATTCGGCCGGCCCACGATGGCCAGGAGCGGCAAGGGCCGCGCAACATTTACAGGCCGAATTCTGTGAGGATACGCGGATTCTGCGTCCATCCCTGCTGCACCTTCACGAAAAGCTCTAAAAAGACTCTGCACCCCAGCAGACGCTCGAGTTCCTCGCGTGCTCGCGTGCCTACTTCCTTGAGCATGGCGCCCCGCTTACCGATCAGGATGGGCTTGTGCGATTCGCGGTCCGTGTAGATCGTGGCTGTGATGACGATCAGGTTCTTGTCGTCTTTTTCCCGAAATTCATCGATGCCGACCGCGGTGTAGTACGGGATTTCCTCGTGCGTTAATAGAAAAATTTTCTCGCGAATGATTTCCGCCGCGATAAACCGCTCCGTCTGATCCGTGATTTCATCCTCCGGGTAATAACGCGGGCCCTCCGGCAACTGCTTGATAAGCAGCTCCAGCACGAGATCGACGTTTTCTCTCTTGAGGGCGCTGATGGGAATGATCTCTCTTTCCGGCAGCAGTGCCGAACACTTCTCGATCAGCGGCAGGAGCTCTAGTTTGGCAACCAAATCTATTTTGTTCACAAGAATCAGCGCCGGCGTGGCCGACTGACTCAACACGGTTGCGATATCCGCGTCCTCTTGTCCCGGCTTCCGCGTCGCGTCCAGCAACCAAAGCACCGCGTCGACTTCGCCCAAAGTCTGAAGCGCGGTTTCAACCATGCGCTTATTGATCAAAGACGACGCGCGGTGAATCCCGGGAGTATCGAGAAAAACGATTTGTGTATTGGGCGTGGTTTTGATGCCCCGAATGCGATTGCGGGTAGTCTGCGGCTTAGGTGTGACAATCGCAATTTTCTCTCCCAAGAGCTGGTTCAACAGGGTGGACTTGCCCACATTGGGACGTCCGACAATAGCGACGAAGCCCGATCGATGAGAAGCTGCTTCTTTTTTTATTGAGTCTATGGGCATAAAAGTGTAAAAAGCTCGCAGTCATTATGGCAACCGTCCTCCAACGGTTCAAGCTAACCCCTCCGGGCGCGAGCCCAGGCCTGAAACAACCTCTCCAAACCAGCGACTTCGCGGTACAGTCGCGGCCCTTCCTTTTTACTTCGAAGATGCAAAAGCGTTTGAGCCGGCGTGTATTGTCCATGCTCGAGCGTTCCTTGAGTCTTTTCCCGGAGCTTCATGGACAAAAGATCACCGTGGGAGTCACGCGCGCCAATCTGGGCAGCGCCATTCTGCTATACAAGGCCTCTTCTGCAGCCAAACTGACGATTCGTCTTAACATTCGTAAACTCAGCTTCCAAACAATAGGTCATGAGTTAACGCATCTCGCGCAAGGTTTGGCGCGAGCGAGCGTAAGACCCGCGCGCGTTTTCAAACGCAGAATCCCCGGCGGAGAAAAGCAATGCGATGTCTGGACATTGGCGCGGAGCCCGCTGTTCTGCGACGAGGCGCCCACCTACCTGCGCTTACCCAAAGACGTGAGAGAAGACTGGAGCCGCTATGCCGAACGGATCCGCGCTCTCTGCATCGCCGCCATCGACAAGCGAAAACACGAGCGCTTCTACATCCGCTGGCTGGAAGCGCAAATCAGAACGTTAGCGAAAAAAAAGCCCGCCGCGCCGCCGGCGCAACCCGTTCAATTAAGCCTGCCCTTCTGAATCGCTCAACCCGCTCCGCTAGCGCCGGCAACTAGTCCAGATCGATATCCTTGATGGGCTTTGTGAGAGGCTCTTCTTTGGCTTTTTTGAGAAGTTCCTGAAATTTGCGGTCCAGGACCTTGGCCTTGTCCTTTTCTGCTTCCCGAAGGTGCTGAAACTTCTCATCGCGCTTCAGCGCCTGCTCCTGGAGATGTTTCCTCGCATCTTTCAGTTCGGTCACCGCATGCGGCCTTTCCGGCACCTTGTGATCCAATACCGCCGGCAGGGACGGATCAACAATCAAGTCCGCGCCGCAGCACGGGCAAACGACATGAATGGTTAAAGTATCTTTTTCCGCCATCTTTGTCTCTCTTTTTAAACCCCTGCTCGTCACTCGACCGCTAGTACGAATCTTGTCAGTTCTGCTTTGAATTTTTACTTTTGTCTTTTTACTTTCCTCTTAGCTCAATCTGCTCCCCGTCAGGACCGCGAAAGACGACCCGGCGCCAGCCAGTCTCGTGTTCCTGCCGCGCGGGAGTATCATGCGGAGCCCTGAACATCTCGATTCCTCTTGCCTGCAAATCAGCGATCGCTCCGGCAAAATTTTCCACTTCCAAGCAAAAATGGAAGCCGGACATCGAGGAGCCGGCGGGATAATGCGTCAGTTCCAAAACGGTATCGCCTAACTTGAGATACGCAATCTCGTGACCGGCCGTAGTCGCGTGTTGGAAGTAATGGCGAAAGCCGAAATTCTTTTCATAAAACTCTATCGACCGCGACAAATCCCCGACGTGGAGCGCAACATGATCAATTCTTTTGAAGTTGTGGGGCATGCCGCTCTCGAATCTCTTTGACTATCTTACTGGCTCTGGCGCCTCGCTTGCAAACGCTGCCAAAGCCTCCTCTAGGAGAAGCCGGTCCCGCGCGGTCCGTAGAGATCCACTCCTTGATCTCTATTGAGCGAACACCGGAGCCAATAATCAACCCCAAAAAAAGGGTCGATGTGGGTATGGGAGACGAAAAGAAGCGAAAGCTTCAGGACTTCGCGCGGGCTCAGACTATGAATCGTGCCCAGGTCGAACAGCAGGGCCCGCCTCTCGTAGCGAAAAGCAATGTAGACCGCCGGGTCATCGAAGGGATCATTGACCAGACGCGGATCGAAAATATCGGCCATTTCCGGTCACTCAATCAGCATTCACAAAAGGCCGGGGATCCAGCGCTTCACCCGAGACTGGTACTCAGTATAGGAGAGGCCGAATTGCTGCGCGAGCCTTTTTTCGTCGTAGCGAACGCGATGGTGAAACCACGCGCCCCTGGCCGCGGTGATCAGCGCGCCCAGAACCGAATTCAACGCCAGCGTCATCCCCAGCAGGCAGATCAGATGGCCCAAATACATCGGATTTCGAGTGTAGGCGTAGGGGCCCGTCAAAACCAGGCGCTCCGGCGGTCTCTCCAGGCCGGGACCGCCGCCGCCGTGTTTGATTCGGTACTTTCCACACCAACGATATTGCAAGAATCCCCAGGGCATCAGGAGCAGAAACAGCGGTTGCACTCGGGTTTCACCTCCCTGCCGCGACACCTCCCAAATCAGTATGGCGAGCGGCAACAAAACAAAAGATTGCACCGGCGTCCGGCCCAAGAATTTTACCAGGCGCCTCATGCCGCTTGCTCCAGCGCTTGATTCCTCATAAGATTCACTAAATTCGAATCAAAGATACAAAGTTTTGCAACCTCTCACGTTCTCGTAATCTCAGATTCACAATAAATGATGCCCCTCGATCAGACAACGTTGCTGGTTGGTTTCCTTTTACTGCTCGCGGCCTTTGTCAAAGGCACCACCGGCATGGGCTTTCCTGTCATTGCGACGCCCACCGTTGCTCTTCTATTGGACATCCGCACCGCTGTCACCATCCTGATTATTCCCAATCTTGTAATGGACCTCACCCAAATTTTTCGCGGCCGGCTTCCTTACGAAGTCTTTCGTCGTTTTTCAGGCATGTTTTTGTCTACTGTGATCGGCGTTTTTCTCGGTACGATGGTCCTCGCCTCGCTTCCTCTTTGGATATTGAACCTCACCTTGGGACTTATTGTTCTATCTTTCGTCGCGGCTAATTTCTTCCGCCCGGAATTTCATATCCCGCCGCACCAGGAAAGAAAACTTTCGCCGTTGATGGGGCTGATCGGCGGTTTTCTGAACGGAATGACAAACGCGGCAGGTCCTGCTCTGGCGATCTATCTTTACAGTCTGAGACTTGCTAAAGTCGAGTTCGTTAAATCCATCGCCGCGATTTTTATCGTCACCAAGACGAGCCAACTTCTCGCTGTCTCCACGTGGAACCTGCTGAACGCTTCCACCTTGAAGCTCTCATTAGCCGTCACTTTAGTTGTTCTGGTGGGCTTTTATGCCGGTCTCAAAACTCAGGATTGGGTGAATCAACGCCTCTTCAACCGGGGACTGCTAACCCTTTTGTTCGTCATTGGTTTGGTCCTGATCGGCA
>JBOHVR010000752.1:0-12167 GCA_050735755.1 Binatia bacterium | reverse complement strand
AATTCATTTTAGTTAGCGCGCCGTTAGCCGCTAAGTTCCCGTTCGGTTTACGACAGCTCTCAGGAGCCTAGCCTATGACTAAAAAAACAAAATGGATTGTCGGTTGTTTAGGTTTGAGCGCTTTGCTGCTTTTCGGGGCCGGCTTACGACTTGAGTTGGCGCTTGCCCAAGATGCCGCCACTGCCAAGCTCATCGAGGGCGCTAAAAAAGAAGGGCGGATGGTGTTCTATTCTTCGCTCAACATCGAAGACAACAATGGCCTGCTGAGAAAGTTCGAGGAGAAATATCCGTTCATTAAAACGGAATTGAACCGGCTCACAGCGGACCGGCTTCTGATAAAGTTTCAATCTGAGGCAAGAGCGAAAAAGCACGTCGCAGACGTGATCTTAAACGGCGGGGCGCGTACCTACATCACCAAAAAAGAAGGCTTGTTGATGAAATATGTCTCGCCGGAGAGCAAGTCGTATCCCGCGGGCTTCAAAGATCCAGACGGTTACTGGACTGATACCTACTTGAACGCGCACGTTCTTGTGTATAACACCCGCATGGTGGCCGCAAAAGATGTCCCGCGCACCCACGATGATCTTTTGCAGCCTCAATGGAGCGGAAAATTCGTCATGGTGTCGAAGGCCTATGAATGGTTTCTCAAGCTTCTCAAGATCTGGGGAGAAGAAAAGGGCATGGCCTACTTTAAGCGACTCGCGCAGCAGCAGCCCGGCTTCAGAATCGGGTCAAGCCAAATTGCGGATTTGGTGGCTGCCGGGGAGCATCCGATCGGCATCAACACCTACTCGACCAACATTGAGGACCTGAAATCTAAAGGCGCGCCGGTCGAATGGGTACCGCTTGACCCGGTCATTGCCATCCTTCATCCGATCGCTATAAGCGCCAAGGCTCCGCATCCCAACGCGTCAAAGCTCTTCGTTGATTTTATATTGTCAAAGGAAGGAATGACCCTGCTGCGAAGTTTCAAGCGAATTCCGAGCAGGCCGGATGTGGAACCGGCCGTGGCGCGCCTGACCAAGGGAATAAAGTTTTACGCCAGCGAACCGGAGCTCGCGGAGGAATTCGAAAAATACGCGCGAACGTTCCAGGACCTGTTCGGGGTGAGATAGGGTGGTGGGCGTCTCAGATCCGCCGCTGAGTCTCTTATCGTTGCAGTCCCTTCGCATATGTCATTCTGAGGCGAAGCCGAAGACTTGTCCTGAACGTAGTGAAGGAACTGAGATTCTTCGTTACGCTCAGAACGCTAGGCGGATCCTTCACTTCGGCAGGCTGCGTGAAAACTTCACAAGCGTGCTTCGACTAGGCTCAGCACGAACGGTTGATGGTTATGATATTCAACACTTGCCCGATCCCCTTCTCGTAACATCGGGACGAAGGACCGCAGAGAAGTAGAAACGCCACAATTATGTCGGACATCCGCATCGGAATTCATCTCCACCCGCCACCGCGACAGACCCTGGAAGAGTTCAAAGACACCGTCCTACGTGCGGACCGCTACGGACTTGCGCGCATCGGAACGGGGGACACGCAATGGCACAACATGGAGTGCTTCATCGCGTTGACTCTTATGGCGCTCAATACCGAACGGGTAGAAATCGGCTCCCGCGTTACAAACCCGGTCACGCGTGAGCCGTCCGTGATGGCAAGCGCCATCACCAGCCTGGAAGTCATCTCCAAAGGGCGCGCAGTCCTGGCGATCGGCAGAGGGGACAGCGCCGTGCACAACATCGGTCTGAAGCCGGCCACGGTGGAAGAAACCCGCGATTACATCATTGCGGTTCGTGAGCTACTGGAAAAAGGCGAAACTGTCTATAAAGGAAGGCACAACCGCTTTGATTGGCCCGGGCGTGAAGGAAACCGGCGGATTCCCATCTGCGTGACGGCGGAGGGACCGAGAATGCTCCACCTGGCCGGTCAGATTGGCGATGAGGTGCTCATTGGCACGGGTCTGCTGCCGGAAGTTGTCAAAGATTCGAGAGACCGGCTGTTCGAGGGCGCGGCGGAAGCTGGTAGAGATCCTTCCGAGATAAAGATCTGGTGGGCGCCGCGGCTGAGCGTTGCAGAGACAACCGAGAAGGCGATCCGAAATATCAAAGCCAGCATTGCTTCGGCGGGCAACCACGCCCTGAGGGCGGGGTTTGCGCATCAACACGTTCCTGAGCCTCTCAAGACCAATTTGCGCCGCTTTCACCAGGGCTATGATTATGCGCAGCACGGCGTGAAAACCGGTAAGAACGCGCGCATGCTCGATGAGCTTGGCCTTACCGAGTATTTTATGGATCGGTTCGCGGTTGGCGGCACACCGGACGATATCGTGGCGCGGGTCAAGAGTTTGGCCGCTTTGGGAATCGAAAACCTTTGGATGAGCTCGCCGGGAGACGATCCGAAAGCGCTGGATCTTTTGGGCCATGAGGTGCTGCCTCGTCTTTCTTGATGTTGGGAGTACGGAAAATCAAACACAGGATTCTAAGTTAACTGAAGTGTTCATTCGGGTTTTAATTCCTCCTCTCCCTTGACGGGAGAGGATCGAGGTGAGGGTGATAAAAAATTAATACCCCTCATCCTAACCTTCTCCCGCAAGTGGAGAAGGGAACGAACCAATGAGCTCCGAACCCTACGAGCTGGACAAAAGTCCTCAGCTAAGATTGCAAGGACTTAGTTCGGACAAAAATGGAGTACAATTATGATTTACGATTCCGAGACAGGTGATTTGACTATAGCTCTTACCGGCGACTCGATGTTGACGCGCCGTCTCTCGGTATTCGATGAAAAGCAGTACCGGGCATTGGTGCAGATTCTTAGGGACGCCGATGCCTCCTTCACGAATTTGGAGACCACCGTGCGTGGATGGGACGAGGGGGCTCCCGCCATCAGCCGGATGGGGCGCGGCACCTTCATGACGACCGAACCTCATTTACTTGATGACCTCAAATGGATGGGGATCAATTTGGTGTCTTGCGCCAATAATCACGCGTTTGAATACGGCGAAGAAGGGGTTCTGGCGACCGTCAGACATCTGGAAGAGAAAGGATTTGCGCATGCCGGTACTGGACGCAACCTCGCTGAAGCCAGAGCACCCGGTTACCTCGATACACGCCATGGACGCCTTGCTTTGATTGCGGCGAACGCTTCAAGCATCCGGTCGCTCGTCAGCGCTCCCTGGAGTCGGGCGGGAGATCAACGTCCTGACCATAAAGGACGGCCAGGCGTCAATCCCCTCGAATTCCAGAGCGCCTACACAGTGGATGAGCGGGCCTTCGATGAACTCAGCCGTATCGGTCGCGAGCTCGGACTTGATCCCGAGAAAGAGCGCGACCCAAGTGCCAGGGGTGCGGAAGAAGGCTCACAGAAGAAAGCCGTGCAACTGTTTGGCACTCGATATTTCCGGGGTGAACGATTTTCGATTAACACGCAGCCCAACTTGAGAGATCTCGAGGAAAACCTCAGATGGATTCGCGAGGCGCGCCGCCAGGCCGATTGGGTCGTGGCGAGTCTCCATTGGCACGAGTTCGGTGGCGATAGCCTGCGCCAGGCGCGCACCGTCACGGAAGCAGAGGAGCCTGCGGATTTTGTCATCGACTTTGCTCATCAAGCGATCGATGCGGGCGCCGACCTTTTTGTGGGGCACGGCTCGCACTTCCCGCTAGGAGTGGAGATCTACAAGGGCAAGCCGGGTTTTTATAGTATGGGGAATTTCATTTTTGAAAACGAGACGGTCCGCTCGTTTCCGGCGGACGCTTATGAACGGTTCGACCTTGACATGAAGGCCACTCCGGCCGACTGGTGGGAGGCGCGTACGGACGGAGAAAAGAAGGGCCATCCGGCTAATCCTATCTATTGGGAAAATTTTGTCGCGGTGTGCCAGTTTAAGGGAAAAACGTTTTCCGAGGCGAGGCTTTACCCCATCGATCAAGGTCACGGCAGGCCGCGCGCGCAAAGAGGCAGACCTCTATTGGCCGATGAAACCGTAGCCAACAAGATTCTCCAGAGGGTGCAACGAATTTCAAATCGTTATGGAACGAGTATCAAAATAGACGGAGCTACGGGGGTTATCAGGGCTCTCTGAAGGTAAGCAATGGACTCCACTCATACACAGCGACGGAAAAGTTGGTTTGCTCGGATGCTCGCCGGTACACTTTTCATTATTCTGATGCCGCAGGTGCGCGCCGCCGACAGTCCTAATATCGTCGAGCAAGCAAAAAAAGAAGGCGAAGTGGTGCTTTACACCGCCTGGGGCTTGGATACGGTTCAGTTATTACAGAAGGAATTCGCGAAGAGGTACCCCTTCATCAAATTCAATGTCCTGCGGACGAGAAGCGAACGGATCCTGACCAGAACGATCGCCGAGCACAAGCAAAAAATTTATAGCGCCGATGTATTCAGCGGCAGCCAGTTGGCTATGCTGAATCATAAAAAGGAAGGCCACCTCCAAAAGTATCTCTCATCCCAGCAGGCGGCTTTTTCGAAAGAGTTCAAAGATCCGGAAGGACACTGGACGAGCTTTTACGTGGATACTCGCGTGTTGGCTTACAACACGAGATTGGTGCCGCGTGACCAGTTGCCAAAAACTTACGAGGATCTCCTGCTTCCCAAGTGGAGGGGGAAAATGGGAATGGATGCTGCTGAATACATCATGTACGGAAGTCTCTTGGAGATCATGGGGCGAGAAAAGGGCCTCTCGTATATGCAGCGGCTCGCCCAACAAGACCTCAATATCCGCAGCGGCCATTCCCTGTTGACCCAATTACTTGTCGGCGGCGAGTTTCCTCTGTACATCGACGGATTCGGCAGCAATATCGAACAGGTCAAGGCGCAAGGCGCGCCCATTGATTGGGTCGCCTTGGAACCTGTCATCGTTACCGTCTATCCCGTGGCGATGGCGCTCAATGCCCCACATCCGCATTCCGCAAAGCTGTTGATTGATTTTCTCTTGTCCAAGGAGGGCCAGCAGATCGCGCGAACGGTCGGCAAAATTCCCGGCAGGTCGGATGTCGACCCGCCTTATCCGAGAATGACGAAGGGTCTGAAGCTCTTTGCCGTGCCAACTTCCGTTGCAGAGCGCTACGGAGAGATCGTGAAGGAATTTCGCGAGATTTTCTTGAAATAGCATGAGGTCATCAGCCATCAGCAAACTAGAAAACCTTGAAGGAACTAATTTGATCCGAACAGGGAGGTAATAAACATGTCGAGCATTCTAGAATTGCCGCAAAAAATAGTCTTCGTTTTTGTCATATCGATGTTGGTAGCGCTGCAGGGAGTTGCGAGCGCTGATGAAAAGGACCTTTTGAAAGGAGCCCAGAAAGAAGGAAGGGTGACTTATTATTTTGCCATGGAACTGCCTCTTGGTCAGTTCCTGGCCAGCACGTTTGAGAAAAAGTATCCGGGGATTAAAGTCGATATCTATCGGGCCACGAGTGAGAGGTTGCTCACTAAAGTCCTCGCCGAGGCAAGATCGGGAAAACACGCATTCGATGTCGTCAGTATAAACGTGGAGATGTTTGGCGTTCTTCAGCGAAACAAACTTATCGGGCAGTATCGTTCCGCTTCTTACGATTTTTTTCCCAAGGGCTTTGTCGATCCCCAGAACTATTGGACCGCGATTTACTATAACCCCTATACCGTGGCGCATAGCACAAAGCTGGTAAAGCCCGGAGAAGCGCCCCAGCGTTGGGAGGAACTGCTGGATCCCAAATGGAAGGGAAAATTGGGAATGGATAATACGAAATATGCCTGGTCGAACGCGCTGCTCGACATCATGGGGCACGAAAAGGCGGTCAAGTTTCTTAAGGCGCTTGCCGCCCAAAATATCGATTATCGCGGCAGTTATACGTTGTTGGCTCAGTTGATGGCGGCCGGTGAGATTCCGGTGTGCGCGTATAATTCCGTGTCAAGCATCGAGCGGATGAAAGAGAAAGGGGCGCCGATAGACTGGGTGCGGATGAAATCACCGATTCCGGCTTCGGTTGTTGCTGCTGGAGTGGCCGGGAACACCGTCCGTCCAAATGCGGCAAAGCTCTTTTACGAATTTCTGGTGTCGAAAGAGGGCCAGGAGGGCTACGAGGCACATGATAAGATTGTCGCGCGAACTGATGTTGGTGGAAGGCTGATCAATGAAATGAAGAAGCTAGACATTCGGCCGAACGGGCCCTCGACCGAAGAAGAGTTTAAGAGAGGAGTGGAGATTTTTCAGTCTATCTTTAGCAAGCCGAAAAATTGATCAGAAACGCCATCATCGATGATAGCTCGAGTCTGGGGTTTTAATCGGGACCGACGGGAGAAGATTTTCTCGCCGTAATCGAGCGGCAGCGGATATTCCTGCCAGGGTGAATCCATGGACACGGGCCTGCAAGGAAGAGTCGTGCTAATTACCGGCGCGACGCGTAACCACGGCAAGGTTAGCGCGCTGGCCTTTGCGAATGAAGGCGCGAACCTTTTGATTTGCACCCGCAAGAGCATGCACCTGCTTGAGGAAACTGCGCAGCTGGCGTCGCAGGTAGGCGCCAAAGTCGTGGCCAGACAGTGCGATGTGACCGACGAAGCGCAGGTAAACACATTGGTCAAAACCGGGCTGGCGGAATTCGGTCACATTGACGTTCTGCTTAATAACGCGGGGTGGAGGGTGCACGGCAAGTTACTCGAATTGGACATGGAGGAATGGCAGGCAGCCGTCGCCGTCAATCTGCATGGAGTGTTTCTCATGTGCAAGGCTGTCCTCCCGGGAATGGTAGAGCAACGATGGGGGCGGATTATCAATTACACGGGCAATTCGTTCATGCGCGGAATCCTGGGTCCGGGCACGCTCAAAATGGCTACGCTTGGGTTGACGCGCGCGATAGCGCAGGAGTACGGGAAGTTCGCCATTACCGCCAACTGCATTGCTCCTTGGACTGTAGACGTAGAAAGAACTGCGGGTCATACGGGTAGCGGGCTTATTCTTGGAGTGGAAGGGCACGCGATACCCAGGAGGGGCTCTATAGAGGAATGCGCAGCGCTGGCCGTCTTTTTGGCGAGCGAGAAAGCGGGCTATATCACGGGTCAAAATTATTCCGTAAACGGCGGAGCCTACTTTCTCTAATTCTATGGACCCCCGACGAAAACGGTCACAGCGAGGAATTAATTGACGCCAAAAAAAAGGATGGTTCGAGAAATTTAGACCTTGTGTGAAATCAACATGGATACAGGTCTCAAAGGCAAAAGCGCGCTCGTCACGGAAGCCGGCACTAGCCTCGGCCGCAGTCTGGCCCTCGCGTTCGCGCGCGAAGGAGCCAACCTCGTCCTGGGTTCTCTGAAAGAAACGGATGCGCTCTGCGAA
Organism: Binatia bacterium; assembly: GCA_050735755.1. Taxonomy (GTDB): domain Bacteria; phylum Desulfobacterota; class Binatia; order UBA9968; family UBA9968; genus DATMAM01. Next base: position 4,849 of record JBOHVR010000752.1, on the reverse strand, counting down.
ACAGAACGGGAAGCTTTGGTCTTGGGAGTGAAAGTCGTGAGTGGCGCTTTTACTCTCGAAACTGAAAACCGGGTAAGAACATTTGTCCAGAAGGGTCTCGACAAGTACGGAAAAATCGACGTGCTTCTCAACAATGTGAGCGCGACGGGGCCCGTCCAATCCTTCGAGGAAATGTCATTCGGTGCATGGAGCGAGACCCTCCAGCTCCAGTTGACCGGAGCTCTATTCCTGTGCCGTGCTGTTCTACCTGGAATGATGGAGTGGCGCTGGGGGCGCGTCATTCATTGCGTGGGCTCAGAAGGGCTTCTTGGCGGCAACCCGGCTAGCAGCGCGGTGCAGATGGGTCTTGTGGGTCTTTCACGGGGAACCACGACGCAATACGGGAAGTACAATATCACGGTCAACTGTGTGAGCAGCGCTGGCGCCGAAGGAAGCGAAAATTTCGCTTCGTATGTTTCTGCGAAAGCAAACGATCCTCTCGGTCGAAACGGCAAATTGCGCGAGATCAGCTCCACGGCAGTATATTTAGCAAGCGAGGACGCCGGCTACATCACGGGGCAGTGTTATTTGGTAAACGGCGGGAAAGTATTTCTCTGAAAGCAACGCTTGAGGACCGCTGATGAATAAAGGCTCAATTATACGAAAGGTCTCGGACTACATCGCGGGAGCAAGTTCAGTTAGCCTTCCAGCCGAGGTTTCCGTCAAAGCCAAACACCATATCCTGGACACGATCGGCGCGATGGTTTCCGGCTCGAAGCTTCCGCCAGGGCATCTTGCTATCGAATACATTCGCGCACAAGGCGGCACTCCGGAAGCGCAGGTAATCGGTAGTTCCCTGGTTACGACCGCGGTGAACGCGGCCCTGGCGAACGCCATAATGGCGCATTCAGATGAAACGGATGATTCGCACGCGCCGTCGTCCACTCACCCGGGCTGCGCCATCGTGCCCGCGGCGTTAGCGATGGCTGAGCGGCAAGGCTCAAGCGGGGCGGAATTCCTCCAAGCCGTCGTTGTGGGCTATGACATCGGTTGTCGCGTGACGCGCGCTCTCGGACCCCAGTATCTCTCTTCAAAAGGTCTCAGCAGCCACAGCATTGGCGGGACTTTTGGCGCGGCGGCGGCAGCGGCGCGCCTGGCAAACTTCAGCCCGCCGCAGGTGACCTACGCGTTGTCTTACGCCGCGCAGCAGGCCTCCGGAATTAAGGCATGGCTGCAGAGTGACGATCATATCGAGAAGGCCTTCGATTTCGCGGGAATGCCCTCCCGCAACGGGACGACTGCCGTAACGCTAGTGCAAGCCGGGTTCACCGGCGTCGCGGACGTCTTCGAGGGGGAACGCAACTTTCTTCAGGCCTATTCCGCAGATCCAAATCCCGGGGAGCTGGTGCGTGGCCTGGGAGCCGAGTTCGAGATTATGCGCACCAACATCAAGAAGTACTGCGTCGGTTCTGCCATACAAGCGCCGCTGGATGCCTTGCTTCAGATCATTGCTGAGCATAGCCTGACCGCCGATCAAGTCGATTCTCTGATCGCCCATGTTCCCGAAAATGGCGGGAGCATCGTGAACGACCGAAATATGCCGGACGTGAGCCTGCAATATATTCTGTCTGCAGCGCTGCTTGACGGCGAGCTCACATTTGCGGCGGCGCATTCCTTTGAACGCATGAGCGACCCGCGCATTCTGGACGTGAAATCTCGCATTCGGCTTCACCTCGATCCTGAATTGACCCATGCGCGTCCGCGGCGCCAGGGAATTGTCGAAGTTTTCACGAAAGACGGGAGGACTCTAAAGAAACACGTGGTCGGCGTTCGCGGGACAGCGGCAAACCCTATGGCCACAAGCGAGGTTGAAGAAAAAGCTCGGGACCTCATTGCTTCCATCGTGGGAAAGGACAGGTGCAACAGCCTTTTTTTGATGGTCGAGAACGTAGAGAAACTGGGCGACATCCGAGAATTGAGATCTGTTCTGGCAAGGTAACTCGGCCATCGGAAGGAGGTCGCGGCCGAGAAAACGCACGCAAACGGCCAACCTCGAAAAGTGCCCTTGGAGCAAAAATTCCGATAGCTCAGTAGCTCGGTTTGATCATGGCGAAAGACAAGCAAGCGGGACTTCTACTGCGGATGGTTGAGAGCGAACTGTCGCAGAAAATAAGGCGGGCCCTAAGATGGGATTCGTCCACGCTGCTCATCGTTTTGGGAGTGTTGCTGGTCCTGTGGTTGCTGGTTGTCCCGGTGGTTATGCTGGTGATGAGTAGCCTGCGTACCGGACCTCCCAGCCTGCCGGGCCCGTGGACCCTGAGGAACTACGCGGTTGCTTTTAGCAGCGAGTTTTTCTTTGGAAGCCTGATAAATACCTTCATCATTTCAACGGGCGCGACCCTGGGGGCGCTGGGGTTAGCAATCCTGTTCGCGTGGCTTATCGAACGGACCGACATGCCGTTCCGCGGCGCTGCTTGGGTTGCGGTTTTGTTGCCGCTGGTGGTGCCGGGCGTTCTCTTCGCTCTGGCCTGGATGTTACTGCTGCTGCCAAAATTTGGATTGATCAACATCGCGGTCAGAAACCTCTTGTGGGTTTTCGGCGTAGACCTTCAAGAAGGTCCTCTCGATATACAGTCGCTCTGGGGACTCGTGTACCTCGGAACGTTGCGCGGTGTCAGCACCATATTTTTGATGATTGTCGGGCTTTTTCGCACGATGGACCCGGGACTGGAAGAATCGGCTCGAATCTCTGGCGCGCCTCCATGGAGAGTCTTTCGCAAAATCACATTGCCTCTGCTGGGCCCGGCGCTTTTTGCGGCGGGCACATACTCGTTCGTGTCCCATCTGGATTCTTTCGAGGCGCCACTTGCCGTAGGCCTTCCGTCGGGAATTTTTGTTCTTGCTACATTAATTTATTTTCAAGCAATCCTTTCGGTTCCCGGAGATTACGGATTAAGCGCGGCCTACGCAGTGTTCTTCATGGCCATCATGGCGGTATTTGCCGGGTTTTACTTGAAAATGATAAGTCGGTCGGACCGTTTTGCCGTTATCCGCGGGCGGGGCTTCCAGCCAAGCAGGTATCGCTTGGGAAAATGGCGCTTTGTCGCGTTTGGACTCTTTGTGGCCTACTTCATGCTCACGGTCGCTGCCCCCATACTGGTTTTAGTTTGGGCGTCGCTTCTCCCATTTTATATGGTGCCGTCCTCCGAAGCGTTCGCGGCGATGTCATTGAACCAATACTTCACGATATTGAAGAATCCCAGGTTTGTGAGTGATCTTGTGAACACGCTCTATATGGCAGTGGGGGCCGCTTCAGCGACGATGGCGGTTGCTCTGTTGCTTTCATGGATCGTTGTGCGGACCAAAAGCCGCGCACGCTTTGCGCTGGATGGCTTTACTTTCATCTCTTTTGCCGTTCCCGGTGTCGTCGTTGCCCTCGCTCTGGTGTTCGTATATCTCCGTCCTCCGTTTCGTTATCTCGGAATCTACGGGACCACAGGGATGATCATTCTGGGTTTAATGACGCAATACCTGGCCTTTGCGACAAGGACCACCAATGGCGGCTTGATCCAAATTCATCGCGAGCTGGAAGAAGCGGCATCTACCAGCGGCGCGGGCCGGCTGATCACCCTTTGGAAGATCACGGTGCCGCTGCTAATTCCGTGCCTGGTCGCGGGCTGGATTTGGGTAGTCGCGCACTCTCTTAGAGCCTTTTCGATTCCACTCGTGTTAGGAACGAAGAGAAACGAGGTTTTGTCGGTTTGGATATGGATTCACTGGCAGAACGGCCACATTCCCCTGGCGGCTGCGCTCGGAGTAATTTTAATTATCATAACTACCGTGCTGGCCATCGCCGCACGTCGACTGGTTACCCGGACTGCAATGGAGGCCCGGTAACGGCGATTCACAGCGAAAGACGATACGAGCAAAAAGGAGGTGCGACATGTCGAGAGACCATCGAGTAATTTCCGCCGATTCTCACCTGGAGGTTTCTACGGACCGTTGGACTCATCGGGTGCCCAAGGCGTACCGAGATCGAGCGCCTCGGCGTATAAGGTTGCCGAGCGGCGGTGATGCGCATATCGGAGAGGGCCGGCCGATCATGATCGAGCCGGTTCGGGTAACGGGGGAATGGCGGGTTTATCCGTTTGGGGGGCGGTTTGGGGAAAATCCCGGGTCCGGGTCGCCCGAGCAGCGATTGCAAGAGCAAGACATCGATGGGGTAGACTCGGAGGTTTTATACCCGGGAAGCCAAGGCCCTAATTTTTGGCGCGGCATAAAGGACGACCAGGCATATAAGGCGGTTGTCCGGGCCTATAATGATTGGCTTGGCGAAGAATACTGCTCTGTGGCGCCGGAGCGCTTGATCGGGCTCGGCCTGATCCCTGAAACCGGCGTGAAGGATGCCATCGCCGAAATGGAGCACTGCACGCGCATTGGGCTGAAGGGAGTCTCTTTAAACGCGTTTCCCGCGGGGCGCATGTACCCTACGCCTGAGGACGACGAATTTTGGGCAGCCGCCGTGAACATGAACGTGCCGATCAGCGTGCACGTGATGTTCCAGTTCGGCGGCGGGGAGCGATACGGCGGGCCGTGGTTTCAATACGCGCGCAAGTTCGAGCAAGAAGTCTACAGCGCGGGACGGGACATCATTGGCCGGTACGCAAACTACTATACTCAAAGGGGGGCCAGAGATGCCATTCGGCTGGTCGTCGCCGGAGTCTTTGACCGTTTCCCCAGGCTGAAGATTTATTTTGCGGAAAATCAGATCGGTTGGATTCCCCATTGGCTCGAACAGGCGGACAGCATTTACGAACGAAATCACAGGTGGGCGGTTGAATTGCTAGGCGTGAAACCTCTAGCACACCTC